>NZ_JAUPTE010000041.1:0-57918 GCF_036701705.1 Microcoleus sp. w1-18aA5
CTTACCTTGATGACTTAGCTTTGAGGCATTATAGAACCGTTAATGACGAGGGGGATCCCTGTGTATTTTGTTTTTTTTGTCAAGTACAATTTATACCAAATTAGATGAGCTTACCCTGCCCCAATGCCATCCTAAAGGATTTAGCAGGGGCCCCCCTTTCTGTGGGGAAGTTTTTAGCATATTCTGTTTCAAATTCTGACCACGGGATTAGTTCGGCCATTTTTACCCAACGGTTAAGGAGTGACAATTTCCCACATGAGGGGAGTTCAAAGTCGGAAGGTGAGGGGTGAGCAAGCTCAGCTTTTTTGTACACGATCGCAGGTGGTGATGCACGGGTTTTGACCTATTTTACCTGTTAATCTTGCACTTTTTTCTCGATCGCGCGATCGAAAACCCAGACCACGCAATATGCGAGCGATTATTCAGCAAACCCTAAGTAGTTGCATAAAAATAATGTACATCTTCAAAACCCCAGTTTCTTGGAGAAACCGGGGTTCAATAAATTACCCAGTAGTTGTTAATTAGTCTCACGAACTTCCGGGGTAATTCCTTCAGGTTTTGCTGTTGTAGTCAGAAATTCCAAAATTTCGTCAGGAGTTAGGTTTGGATTCGCCTGAAGCATTAGAGCAACTACACCTGCAACATAGGGAGCAGCCATAGACGTTCCCGGCAGAAAGCCATAACCTACGTTTCCCAGCGTAATCGGAATTGTAGATAAGACTTCACGGCCCGGAGCAACCACAAAATTTGTTGGTATCGAACCAGCAGGATTGGAAAAAACTGTTACCTGTTTGCCTGGAAAACTTGTTACTGCTCCGACAGCTATTCCCAAATTATCGAAAGCATAAAATGCTGGAAAATTTGGTTCGCTAGGGTTGAACTTGTCCCTGTCATTTCCCGCTGACATCACCACAAAAACTCCTTTTTCCTTAGCATCTTCTAAGGCTTTCCGTAGATTTGGATCGAGGAACTTTGCTCCGGCCAAACTCATATTAATCACATCGGCGCCATTGTTTACCGCATAGCGAATGCCGTCAATAAGATTTGGACCAGATACATCACCTCCAACACTTCCCACCCTAATCGGCATAATCTGAGCATCATAAGCGACCCCATTCATTTCCAGTGTAGGATTGGGAGAATTGATGTCAATTCCATTTCTTTTAGCCCCAATGATTCCTGCTACGTGAGTTCCGTGAAACCCAAGCTGATCGTTTGAATCTGGGGAGACAGTAGCATCGCCATCTACAAAATCCCACCCATTTACATCATCAGTTTTTTCGTTGAGATCGTCATCAATACCATTCCCCGGAATTTCTTTAGGATTCCGCCAGATATTGCTCTGTAAATCGGGATGACTCAAGTCAACGCCACTATCCAGTACCGCAACCACCACACCTTTACCCGTGTATCCTGCTTTCCAGGCTGGGGCAACATTGAGGAGGTTTAAGTCTCCTATGTTATTCAATTTAGCAGCACTGGTGAGCGGGTTAGCAGCATCCAACTGCGGTTTACCAGTGGCAGCCGCAACTGCCGCTGCTGCATCCACCAGTCCGTAGCCAAACAAGCTGTTGAACTTATCTGTTGCCGGTGCAGCTAAGATGCTGAGGTTGTAGGGTGTGCTGCCTACAAAAGGGTTGACGCCGAGATAATAAGTACCTGCTGATAAACCCCTAAAGAAAATTTCCTCTGAATTGTTGCCTTGCTGTTGAGGAACGCCAAGAATTTCACCAAAATCAACCTTGTTGTTATTGTTGACATCTTGAAACAGCATTAAATCCGCATCTGTACCTGTCCACATTCCCCGCAAGTTGACTTGAAGGTTGCTGGGCTGTGGGAGATCAAATTTGTAGAGTTTCGCAGGTTGGTTCTCATCAACAAAGCCATCCCCCGAACCCTTGACTCCGCTGCTGAATGTACCAAGAGAAGTAACTTGATTCAGCAAAACCTGAATTGGCTTGAAAGTTATATTCAGGTTGTAGCTGGTGTTAGCTCCCCGTACACCTTGTCGAACTAAGACAGAGTATGTACTTGGTAAAGAAAACCTACTTATCATTACTTCTGGCTCAATTCCCAAATTCTGGGAGTCATAGATTTCCTCTGGACTCAGGCTACCATCTTGATTAGCATCTCTCGCAAACCGTAAATCAGCGTCCGCACTTAAACCATTGAGTTCTAATGTGATACTACTGGGTGTGTCAGTGGTGAAAGTGTAAATATCTTGGAAGTTGTTTTCACCTACGAAGCCATTCAGCCTAATTGAATTTTTCAGAGTACCCAGGTCTGTTAATCCTACTGCTGCTTTTCGTTCGGTTTGGGGTACAAAAGAGTCATTGCCACTACCACCAATTAGCGTGTCTCCACCCACATTGCTAACCGAACTATCTTGGTCATCAGAACCTGTAAGTATGTCGCTGCCTTGACTACCGTGCAGCGAGTCTGTTCCTTGACCTCCAACGAGGGTATTGTTCCCAAAGTTGCCAGAGATGAAGTCATCAAAGTTCCCGCCCAATAGAGAATCGTTACCGCTACCTCCTAACAGGAAATTCTGACCGCCACCGCCATCGCTCGATTCTGGAGATACCGAACCAATCACAGTATCATTACCTTGTAAAGCCCGCAGTCCTCCGCTGATGGGATTTAAAAGTCCTGGGGTTAGCCTGAAGTAATCAGAATTGGGAGTTAGATCTAAAAAATTACCGTCACTGCTGGAACTACTCATCATCAGATGCTCCTGGTCAGCTCAATAGGTATATCTTATCTATGGAAAAAGTTTCAACCCTGAAATCGCAAAGTTTTTTAATAATACTCAAAGAAAATTCTTAGGACTCAGGCAACAATCCTATAGATAGGTTTAACCCCACATCTTGCACCATTCTCAAGAACAGGCAAGATGCCCGTTCCACAAGGAGTAGATTTTCTTGTAAAACAGGCATCTTGCCTGTTCCTAAAACGCTAATTGAGAATGGTGCAAGATATAAGTTTAACCCCACATTCCGCAGGTCTTAACATTAATTGGGGATTTATTGGTAAGAGATGGCTGTAATTCTTTCTCTACAAGCCGAACGCTGATATGTAGAAATATGAGTTTTTATTAAGGAGTGTTTCTGGTTGCTCCATAGTCATTAATTATCGAGAATATGTTGGGAATTAAGTTACTAGGATGATGTTTGATCGTCAACATATTTTTGACTATGTTAAGAACTGCCGAATGTGGGTTTAACGACGGGTAATTGCCCTACAAAACGCTATATAACGCAAGTTCGAAGCGGACGAGTGCAACGGTCAACATAGAGTGTTTCTGAAGGTGAGTTCGACGGCGGAAATCCGAATTAATTAAAAGTGGAAATAGGAGCCTCTATGTCATACATAGATAACTTTTGAGCTTGGTATGTATACGCAATTAGACTTGCTACTAAATTCACCATAAAATTAGCAACGTTGCGAGGGTAGTAAGGAGTTTTTTCATAAAAAACTAAAAACTATAGTGAGGACTGAAGTCCAATGTCACTGAAAAAGTCTCGCTCGCCTAGCCTGTTTACCTTTTAAGATAGAGCGAGGTTCCTGCATTCGAGGATAGGGCTTCGGTCTGTGTTTCAACACCCTAGGTTCGGAACGATCGGGTCGCATCGTAAGTAAATTAGTTGCCACCTGCTCCAACAGCAATTGATGCCATTGTCGCTGTTGGTGTTTTCCTGTAGTTGCCAACAACGTCAATAACTGATTAAACTGCTGTCGAGTTGATTGGAAGGAGAGTTGAAAAGCTGTATGTTCTGACGAAGATACGGCCTGCCACATAATGGTACGTAATAAAGTGTAAGCCAATAAGTGTGCCCAGATATCCTTTCTGACCATTGCCGGAGTTTTAGCTGTTAACATCTCCATTTTCAAAGTTGTTTTAAGATGCCGGAGACTAACCTCAGCAGCAGACCAGCGCCGTCCATATAACTGAGTTAATTTTTGAACAGTGTAGCGCTGGGCATCCAGTAACGTTGTGACTACAATAATACGCTCAGCTCGAAAGCCACGGCGTTGAATTCGCAAGCAGACTTCCCGAACAATGAAATTAGATGGTAATTCCTCAAATTCCTCATTACTCATGTGTTTGGGACACTGTTGGGGCTTATTCCAGACTACTTGATGGTCACCAATTCCCAACTTCTTACCCCGCCCTTAAGTCGGTCTTACGGAGATGATTTTTCCGAAAAACAGCGTCTGCTCCCTGCTGTTTTACCAAAACTAAATCGACATAATTGCCGTAAGCTCTATCGGCTAATATCACATCGGAGGGAACTAAATTCGCATACAGCAGGCGACTCATCACAATCTCACTCGTCGCCAATGAAGCAATACCAGCCGATACCACTGCACCTGTGAGCAATGAAAAGAGTACTACCATTTTTGCAATCGGAAATCCACACCCAGTTTTTTGATTGCTGTGTTGCGGATACTCGGCTTGATTAGTAGCAGTATCACTCATGAGCACAGTTGTTCCGTCTAGAACCCGTACCGAGCGCCCACACCATTGTTGTTCTGTTGAAACTTGCTTTTCTAATGCCTCTGCCACTATGGGTACTAACTGTTGGACAAATCTTTCAGGTAGTCGTTGACGAGCTTTACTGTATGCCCCCGTGTCTGAAGAAGGAGGCTTGACTCCAGCTACACTCAGCCAGGTACTCATCCGCTTCACCGCTTGACTCAAACTTTTGTCTGGATCTAGTACCTGAGATACCATCGCCCATAAGATGACTATCGGTGTATAGACGCTGTTGTAGTATCTGAGATCCTCCTTCGCCAGAAGCTCTTTGACTTTAGAGTCTGGTAGCAATTCTTTCCAGGGTAAGGCGACGCTCTGTAAAAATTGTTGCTTGAGAATAGACGCACGATTGGGCATACTAGAGAGAGATATTTTGGTTTGTAAGGCAATTATCTACGCAGATAGTGCCTTACAGATTTTTTTTTGCTCACTTTTTCAGTGCCATTGGACTTCAGTCCTCACTACAAAACTATCGGGAACTGCTACTTTCCTACACTAAGAAATTCTGGACAACATAGTTCCCCACATTTCTACCCGCACTCAAGCCATTTACGTTAGCACTCATGAAATGGATGCCTCCGTAAATGCGACTCATGCCCGATTCGTCGGCCGCTTCGCTGAAGTTCTGATAGGTTCGCAAACTGTTGACAGATTGATCTCCCCGATCGGCAAAGCCGTAATCCGAACCAAATATATAACTCATAACGGCATCGGCTGCACCGCTAAAGGTACTGTGACCAGACGTGTACTCAGGGAACGGCGGAGTAGTTATCAGCGGAGTCCATAGGGGGTCGGCTGTCGTGTTGGGATTGTTGTCTGTGTCTGCTTGGCGAATAGCTGTCACCGGCCGCCACAAGTTGTACTCATACTTGGTATCCCAGCAACTAATAGCTGCATCGGCGAGAGCAATATTCAGCATGGCAAACAAGCGGGCGCTATCTTCCAGGGATGTGGCGGTGAGAGTTGCTGTTTCTTCGGCGATTTGATTCCAGTGGCCCGGAGGCGTAAACGTCCCAGCGCCGTTAGCCCAGAATTTGGCGATCGCAGTTTGGTCTGGGGTGCGGGTGAGGCTGTCACTTTTACCGATTTCTTTGACGTAGTTCACTTCCTCTGCGTACTTGGCGCTGTCAAGGGCGGGCGGGCCTGCCGGGCGGAACTGAGAACCGCTAGTCATGGCAAAGGGAGTAACTTCTCCCCACTGTGGCGCCAGCGCGGCGGCAAGGGCAGGGGGAGTCGGCACCCAACTACCGGGGTCGGTTTTGGGGGTGTACTGCACTACTTGCGTGATGCCGTCTGTACTCCGCGAACTGATAATTTGGTCAGCAACTTGCTGTCCGAGGGCAATCCCGTCTTCTTTAGCTTTGCCATCGGTAATTTTAGCTAAAGACGATGCGTATACTTCGTTGAATGTGGCTGCTTGCGCTGGGTAGAGGCTGACTAGGGTGCGGTGGGCTGCGGCTGCTGTGGCGGCTTCTGCTGATGTGCCTGCTGGTGCATCTATGTTGACCTGGTAATGGCTGTATTTTTTGCTGATCGAGTTAACAGCATCGTGAATGGCTGCGTGAACCATTGCCATGTTGCGGGAGGCGAGGGGAGGCGCGGTGTTGCCTGTCCGCACTGCATTCAGCATGACTCCGTTCCACTCAATGACAGGGTTTCCCGATAGCTGACTTGTGAATTGGTCGCGGTTGATTGTGTTGCTGTTGACTCCCGCCAATACTACTAAATACTCGCCCGTGAGTTTGTCTTGAATTATAGTGCTGTTGCTGTTGACGCCGGTGCCTTGCTGGATGTTTAAATCTTCAAAGCTGAGGCCGTCTAGCAATCGAATTTTGTCATTGCCGTTGCCGAAGTCGGCGATGTAGTCGGCGGCAGCTACAGTTGGGCCGCCACTGCCTTTAGCAATGGCAAATATATCATCGCCTGTGCCACCGCTGATGGTATCGCTACCTACGCCTGCGTAGATGATATCGTTGCCGGAATCGCCACCAATTAGGTCGCTGCCTTTGCCTCCCCAGAGGATGTCATTGTCTGCACCAGCAAGAATCGTATCGTTACCTTGGTCGCCGCAGATTTTGTCTTTGCCTACATCGCCTTCTAGATAGTCGTCTCCGTTGTTGGCATAAATTATGTCGTTGCCATCCAATCCGTTAAATCTGTCTGGTTGGGTGGTTCCTTCAAGATAGTCAAATTTAGGACTAGGGGTGAGGGATGCCATGTTTCTTTATTGGATATTTTGATTAAAGCCCAAAGGTTAGTACCGTCTGTAGATGCTTAGGTGTGTTTACCCCTGATTTAATAATATTAAACTTTCTGGTTGATAAGTAAACGCCACAACCAAGCTTTATTTAATATTTAACGGGCTTTTTATGAAGTTGGGCGCTTTGAATTTGCGTAAAAATACAGATATTGAAACTGCATTAGATACTGCAACGTTGTTAATTTTTTATAAAAAAACGTTTTTTTTATCTTTAGAGCAAGATAATTTTTACCAGCATAAAAGGTGCGGATTGTGTAACTGAATAAGTATATGTTGATTAAGCACTTCTCAAAGCTGCGATCGGGTCGAGTTTGGCGGCTTGGCGGGCGGGGACAACGCCGAAGAAGAGGCCAACTGCACCGGATACACTGACCGCAAGGGCGATCGCCACGGGTGATATTCCAGCTTGCAATGGGGTGAAATTACCTACAAGCAAGATACCACCAACACCTACGCAAGTACCGACTATCCCTCCGGCAGCGGATAAAATCACAGCTTCGACAATAAATTGAAATAAGATATCTTGGTGGGAGGCGCCGATCGCCTTTCTGAGCCCGATTTCCTGAGTGCGTTCGCTGACGGACACCAGCATAATGTTCATAATCCCAATGCCACCGACTAATAGGGAAATGCTGGCAACAGCAGTTAACATCAGAGTCAAAGCGCCGGAAATTGCCCCCATTCTTGCCATTAAATCTTTCTGATTTCTGACAGTAAAGTCATCTTCGGTAGTAATTTTGTGCCGCAATCTCAGCAAGTTTTCCACCTGAAATTGCGCCGCGTCCATTTGCAATTCATCTTTAATCGAAATAAATATCGACGTGACAGCTAAACCATAGGGAGATTTGCGCCCGACTATGCGATTGGCCATTGTGGTGATCGGCACAGCGGCGGAATTATCAAAATTCGTACCAAAAGATGTGCCTTTGGGCGCCAATACTCCAATTACTTTGACGCTGACATTTTGGATACGCACCTGTTCGCCCAAGGGATTTGTATTGCCAAAAAGTTTCTCTGCTAATTCTGAACCGAGAACCACAACTTGGTTACTTTGCTTAACATCTAGTTCGCTCAAAAACCGCCCTTTGGCCATTTCAAAGCTTCTGACTTCTAGAAATTCGGGAATCGTGCCAAAAATTAGAGACGAAACATTTTTGTTGCTGTAGCGAACTATTTCGGAACTGTTAAGTTCTGCTGACACGCCTTGAACGGATGGGACTTGAGTTGCGATCGCCTTTGCGTCTGGCAGTACGAGAGTTTGAGGCGCACTTGAGATGGTACTTCGCCTAGCGTTGGGAACTCCCGGCCTCACGATTAATACGTTTGTACCCAGGGATTGAACTTGTCCTGCTACAAATTTTTGAGCTCCTTCTCCAATTCCAATCATGGCAATTACTGAAGCGTTGCCGACAATCATGCCAATCATTGTTAAACTGCTGCGAGTTTTGTTGGCTAGTAGTGTTTGACCGGCCATTTTGACGCTTTCAATAAAATTCATAATTTGGGAATTGGGAATTGGGAATTGGGCATCGGGCATCGGGAATTGGTAATTGAAACCAACAAATAACCAATGACTAATGACTAATGACTAATGACTAATAACTAATGACTTCTTAAGCACTTCTCAATGCCACAATCGGGTCTAATTTAGCAGCTTGTTTTGCAGGTACGATGCCGAAAAATAAGCCGATACTGCCGGAAACACCGACTGCAAGTGCGATCGCCATTGGCGAAACACTAGCTTGCAGGGGAGTAACAGCAGCTACTAAAAGCACGCCACCGATACCGAATCCAGTGCCGATCACCCCGCCTGCTGCTGACAAAATCACAGACTCTATCATAAACTGAATCAGGATATCCTGCTGAGAAGCTCCGATCGCCTTTCTCAATCCAATTTCCTTCGTGCGTTCCGTAACAGAAACCAGCATGATATTCATAATCCCGATGCCGCCGACAAACAGCGAGATTGCCGCCACGAAAGCTAACATCAACGTCAAAGCACCAGTAATACTGCCCAAAGTATTCATTAAATCTTTCTGGTTACGAACAGTAAAATCGTCTTCTTTAGTAATTTTGTGCCGCAATCTGAGCAAGTTTTCTATTTGAAATTGAGCTGCTTGCATCATAGTTTCATCTTTGATAGCAACCGAAATAAATGTTACTTTTGTACCGTAGGGAGACGATCGACCAACAATTCTATTTGCCATTGTTGTCAGCGGCAAATAAACATTCATATCTTGATTGTCTCCAAAACTTGAGCCTTTAGCCTGCATGACACCAATCACTTGAAAACTCGAGTTTTTTATGCGAATGTATTGACCAATTGGCTGTGTATTGCCAAACAATTGTTCGGCAGCTTCCGATCCTAAAGCAACCACATTTTCTTGTCTTTCTAAATCTAATTTGTTTAAAAATCGACCTTGACCAACATCAAAGCTTCTGACTGTCAGAAATTCTGGGGTAGTTCCGACAATGGAAGATGAGACATTTTTGTTGCGGTAGGTAACGAGTTGACTGTCATTGAGAGTGGGTGCGACTTCTTGGACAGAAGGAACTTGAGATGCGATCGCCTCTGCATCCTCCACTACTAAAGTCTGAGGTGGAATCACCGGGCGGCTTTGCGCTTCAGGACTTCCGGGAATAATAAATAGCAAGTTTGAACCCAGAGAGTTAACCTGTCCTTCGATAAATGTTTGAGCTCCTTCTCCGATACCGATCATCGAAATGACAGAAGCATTGCCTATGATAATTCCTAACATCGTCAAGGTGCTGCGAAGCTTGTTTGCCATCAAAGTTGTGACGGCCATTTTGACGCTTTCAACAATATCCATAATTCGATTTTAGATTTTGGATTTTAGATTTTAGATTTGGGAATTGGGATTATTCGATTTTAGATTTTAGATTTGGGATTTGGGATTGGATTATTCGATTTTAGATTTTAGATTTTAGATTTGGGATTTGGGATTTGGGATTGGGATTATTGGTGTCAACTTAATATTTAAACCCATAATAAACTCGCTTGTAGCCGAGTCTATATCCCCCTAAATCCCCCTTATTAAGAGGGACTTCGACTGCTCTTGTCCCCCCCTTGTTAAGGGGGGTTAGGGGGGATCTCCGGGTGGGAAAACACCGTAGAGCGATCGAGATAAATAAGGCCCCATGCCCTATGCCCCATGCCCCATGCCCTATGCCCTATTTCTGATTCTTGATAATATCCTCTAATTTTTTACCTTGAGGAAGTTCCGTAAAAACGCGATCGCCCGCTGCGGCACCCTCTAAAATCTGAATCTTATTGCCAATAGTCGAGCCAACCGTAACAGGCTTAAACTTCGGCTGTTGTTTCTCATCAGGAACTAGCACACCCGTTTGACCTTTATTAGTCACAATTGCTACCGTCGGCACAACTAAAGCATTGCTCAGCTTTTGACCGACAAATCTCAAATCTACATTCATCCCCGATTGCAGCGACTCTTTGCCCGTATCAATGGCAACTCGCACTTGAAATAGGGTCACATCCCGTTCCTTAACAGCTTCCGGTGCAATTAATTTAACGCGACCTTTAAAGACTTTATCTGGATAAGCATCGGCGACTATTTCAACTTCTTGACCCGGTTTAATTTGACTGATATCAGCCTCCGGGACTTTCGCCAAAACTTCCACATCTCTAGCTAGAGCAACAATCGATGTCGAAGTTGCCGAAGTAGCTTCTGATGCCGAAGTTGCCGGAGTTACAAAAGCTCCTTGAATGGCGTATCTTTGGGTAATAATTCCAGCAAAGGGAGCGCGAACTTTCGTATCTTCTAACTGCACTTCTTGAAAGCGGACTTGAGCTTGAGCTTCGGCTAATTCAGCTTGAGCTTGAGCTATTTCTTCCGGGCGAGAACCATTTTCTTGTGCGGCCAATTGGCTTTTTGCTTCAGCAACTGCTGCTTCGGCTTTGGCGATTTCTTCGGGACGGTTGCCGTTCTCTACTTGCGCTAATTTGCTTTTAGCTTCGGCAACTTCTGCTTCAGCTTTGGCAATTTCTTCCCATCGCGTGCCGTTTTGCAATTGGTTCAACGCTTGCTGCTCGACTTGCACAGCAGCTTGCAGTTGCTGAATTTGCGACAGCCGATTTTCTTGTAGTTGTTGCAGGCGTCTTTGAGATTCTATTAATTTAGCTTGGGCTGTACGATTTTCTTTAATTAATTCATCGAGTTTATCTTTAGCTAAAGCACCTTCTTCCACTAACGGCCGATTCCGTTCCACCCGTTGAGCTGTTAGTTCGGCTTGGGCTTTACTCGAGTCAATTTGCGTTTGTGCTTGGGCAATTTCTTGTTTGACACTACCAGTTTGAGCGTCTGCTAAACGAGCTTGAGCTTGGGCTAAACGAGCTCGCCCTTGGCTGACTTCTTCAACGCGGCTGCCGGCTCGCAGTCGCTGTAAGCCAGCTTGAGTTTGCTGCAAGCGGGCTCTGGCTCCTGCAACTTCTTCAACGCGGCTGCCGGCTTGGGCTTGCGCCAGACTGGCTTCGGCTTGATCTAAGCGCGCTCGGGCGCTGGCGATGTCTTCCGATCTATTCCCGGCTTCAATTTTGGCGAGTTTTGCTCGCGCGCTAGCTTCGCGGGCTTTAGCTTGAGCTAGTTGAGCTTCTACATCGCGGCTTTCCATGCGGGCCACGATTTGTCCTGCTTCAACTTTATCGCCCTGTTCGACAAACAATTCTGCGATCCTGCCGGAGCCTTTAGGGCTGAGATTCACGCGCTGTACGGGCTGCACCGTCCCGCTGGATGTGATCCGCACCGTGAGGTTTTGCGCTTCCACCGGCACTGTCATAGTGGCGATCGCATCTACTTTCGGCTGCGATCGACTTTTTGCTATATATATGGTGGTCGGTACAGCTAGCAACCCGGCTGCAACCAACCCAATCGCCCACCGCTGCGGTTTGCGCGCGGGTTTCTTCGGAGACTGCTTTTGGGCGGTTTTGTTATCTGCAATTTTAGTCTCTGCGGCCTTGGTGTCTACAGTCTGAGTATCTTCCACCTTGACCTGAGCAGTTTCCTTTTTAGGGCTAACGATCATACCGACTCACCTAATTTAATCTCAGGATTACCTTAAAGGTAAAATTTTTGCTGATGCTTGGCATCGTCTTTCAGACTCATCCGATCGGGTGATTTATAAAAAGTTCCCCAACCAGCACCTGTAAACAATTATAGCTAATCTTTGCAAGTTATTACAAAATGTTAAGTTTTTTCAGCCAAAAGAGGTGGATCTAAACAAAATCGCTCCTGGATGCTGGCAAATAAAAATATATTTTAATAAATAATATCATTTTTGCTGCTGAGAAGCGCGCTCCTCAGCAGCAAAAAAGGCGGATCGGGCAGCGGGCGATCGACTACAGTAGGTCATTGCGGACTCGTGTTAGCGATCGCAGCGCGATCGGTCAGTGAATCGCTCGTAACGACACAGTATGGACACACTTAATTCTCATAAACCCGGTTTCACGGGTAGCGGTGCGTAAGTCCTGAATACATATCCACCCTGTGCCCACAACAGGTTAAAATATTTTTCAAATCCGTTAAAAATGGGAAATAAAAACAATGAATCGTCCTCAAAGCGTTACAGTTCTGGCAATCTTGCAGCTAATTAGCGGCGTATTCAGCCTCCTTGACGGCTTGTTCATCTTACTTTTTGCTGGCATTTTTGGCGGTATCGGTGCGGCTGTCGGCGGGGCAAAAGTTGGCACTGTAATCGGCGGCTTCATTGCCATTTTTGCTGGAATTAGTTTTATTTTAGGCCTCCTCTCTTTACTCTTAACTTGGGGTTTGTTTCACCTCAAAAATTGGGCTTGGACGGGAACGTTAATTGTCCACATCATCGCCACCCTCGCGCAAATTGCCAAAATGTTGGGCAGCGGCGGTACAGCAGTCAATTTTTTAACTCTGGGTTTTGCAGTGGCGAGCATTTACTACTTGCTGCGACCGGATGTTAAACAAGCATTTCGTGTCTGATTTCCTTTTCATTAACGGTACTGAATTCTCGGATCGAAAAAAGCATAGGAAATATCAACCGCCAAATTAATCAGTACAAAAGTTACAGCCACAAAAATAACTCCTCCTTGGACAATGGGGTAATCCCGCGTCAGAATACCGCTATAAATCCAAGAACCAATTCCCGGCCACGAGAAAATCGTTTCAGTCAGAATAGCGCCGCCTAAAAGAGTGCCGAACTGCAAACCAATAGTTGTGACGATCGGCAAAAACGCATTTTTCAAAGCGTGTTTCAAAATCACCCAATATTCCGGCAAGCCCTTAGCCCTCGCAGTGCGGATGTAATCTTGAGAAAGCACTTCCAGCATCGCAGAACGAGTGATGCGAGCTATAATAGCCAGAGGAATAGTTCCTAAAGTCAAAGCTGGAAGGATTAAATGGGCGATCGCATCCCGCAAAGCCGCCACATCCCATCTCAGCAACGCATCCAAAACATAAATACCCGTAATCGACTTAAAACCAAACCCCAAATCTACACTAATGCGCCCGCTAGGAGGCAGCCATTTCAGATAAACAGCAAACAAATAAATCAAAATCAATCCCAACCAATACACCGGCAAAGATACGCCAATTAACGAACCGCTCATCGCGAGATTGTCCAGCCAGCTATTTTTCCGAACCGCCGCCACAATTCCCGCCGGAATTCCGATAACCAGTGCCACCAACATCGCCACCACAGACAGTTCAAAAGTAGCAGGCCAGCGACTTGTAATTTCATCAATTATGGGAATACCGCTAATAATACTATTTCCCAAATCGAAGCAGATCAAACTCCATAAAAAAGCAAAATATTGCAAAGGCAAAGGCTGATTCAGACCCAACCTTGCTCTCAAAATTTCCACTTGTTCGGGAGTTCCACGTTCTCCCAAAAGCACTGTAGCTGGGTCTCCCGGTATCAAATGCAAAAATATAAATACTAGCAGAGTGATTCCGAAAAGGACTGGCAAGAGTCCCAGCAAACGTTTAACAATATATTGAAACATCAGTTGATCTCATTCACCTTGCAAATTTGCCAAAATCTGATCGACCGTTTCTTCTACCGTTAGATTGGTTGAATCCAGCCAGTAGCCAAGGCGAGGAGTTTCGGTACGGAGAATGCGATCGAAGGCATAAACCATTGTTTCGTTGGCATATCCGGTTTTCGTTCTTGCTGCATCCCGTGCAGCTACAACTTCTGCATTCGGACACAGAACGATCGCGGACAACGGCACATCGTGGAAAGTGGCAAGTACCTCAGCCAGCGCCGAACCAATGATGATGTCTTGATAAACGACCGTAAAACCAGCCTGGAGATAGTGTCGCGCTGCCATTGCTGCCAGGTGATACCGCAGTTGAAGCTGCTGATATGCCTCTGCTGACAAATTTAACGCCATTTCCGCCTGTCCATTGACAATCATGCGACGAAAGATATCGCCGCGAAGGTGGACACTTTTGGGCAACCGTTCGGCAAGGGATTGGGCCACACTTGACTTTCCGGCAGCCATGTTCCCGGTAATCAAAATAATTTGTGGCCGATGATTTGCAGGTTGCTGGTTGCTCTCCATACCGTTTGTTAAGGTAAATTCATGTAAAGTATGATAACCGAGGAGAGGTTTCTCGATCTAAACTCTCAATTTTTGCTCACTTCCTCAAAAGACTCAGACCCCAAAGGACTCGGAACCCAACCTTGAATATTCTTGCGTTTCCCTAAAAGTGGCTGCGAATGTACGATCGGCAAACGCACAGCTTCCCCATGCAAAATCTCGCTAACTTCCGCATAAATTTTCGCCCTAGCTGCTTTATCCCCACTCGCCCTCCCCCGATCCAAAAGTTCCAGAACTTTCGGATTTTTCCAATTTCCCAAATCCGCCGTCGAACCCGGCCCGAAGTGAGGATAATAAAAATTGTCTGGATCGCCATAATCTCCAGTCCAACCCATCATAAAAGCTTGAAAGCCCGGTGGTTTGAGGCGATCGGCTAAATAAGCAGACCAATCCTTTGTCAGCAATTTTACCCGAATCCCGATCGCGCTCAAATCCGCCGCCAAAGCCTCAGCAATCGGCTTCGGCGTGGGAAAATAGGGACGGCTGACAGGCATATACCACAAATCCAAATCAAAACCGTTCGGATAATCGGCTTTCGCGAGCATTGCTTTAGCTTGCTGTGGGTTAAATTCATAATCTTTAACTCGATCGGACGCCGCCCAATTCAGCGCAGGCGGGATAAATTGCGAATCATGTTTTCCGAGTTCTCCCCAGAAAGCTTTGACTATTGCTGGCTTGTTAATTGTTTGGGCGATCGCCTGCCTGACTTCTGGTTTTGACAAAGGTTCGTAAGTCGGATTTAAGGCTAAATAACCGACATTAAAAGAAGGTCGCACAACAGCTTCTAAATTAGGATCTCCCTGAACCTCTTTCAGTTGATCCGGCGTTAAATCCACAGTAAAATCAAGTTGTCCAGCTCGCAACTGAGCCAGTCTCGCCGCCGGGTCGTCAACAAAGCGAAATACCAATTGATTGACTTTTGGCGTGCCAGTTTTCCAATAATTCGGATTTTTCTCCAAAACAATGCGATCGCCCGATCGCCATTCCTGAAACATAAAAGGCCCAGTACCCACCGCTACCGACCCCGGAGTGCCGTATTTAGCACCCGCTTTTTTCACCGCCGCCGGACTCGCCATCCCGAAATAACCCGACCCAATCGCCGAGGGAAAAGCAGCAAAAGGTTGATTTAAAACAAACTTAATCGTAGACTTATCAACAACTGCCACATCTTTTACCAAGGAATTTTTATCTCCCTTGAAACTACCAAAAAAATTCTTCCAAATTGGATAAGTTTTGCCAGATTCTCGAAAACCGTTAGGATTTTTGGCATCCCACCAGCGATCCACATTAAACTTAACAGCTTCCGCGTCAAAATCCGTACCGTCGTGAAACTTTACCCCGGAACGCAACTTAAAAGTCCAAGTTTTGCCATCTTTAGAACTTGACCATTCAGTAGCGAGACTCGGCTCAAGTTCCACAGTTCCCGGTTTGAAATCAGTCAAGCGATTGTAAATTTGGTCGATAACAATCACCGAATTGCCATCAGTAATATTTCCCGGTTCCAGATTAACCGGCGGCCCGCCCGCACCGTAAACTAAAGCCCCAGCCGGAACCGCAGCAGGAGTTGGCCCAGTTGGAGAATTATTGCTAACCGTGTTTGAGGGCGTGCCGCAATTTGATAAAATTACAGCCATCCCAAAAACTATACTTAATAAAACTAAACGCCAAGCTTTTAACAATCTCATTTCAATAGCTCCGGTTTAATAGGAAATTTTACTCATATCAATAAATTCTAATTTGCTCTTTCTCTCCCCTCTGTGGTCTCTGCGTTCTCTGCGGTTCATTTAGTAAATTCTATATTAACAACCCATCTAAATTAACAAACCAAATAGAGCAGCCTGATGATATCATGCTGGATAACAAAATCTCAACCCACACATTTACATTAGGTGACGCAACCAGCATGAAAGCCAACGTTTTCGCCCCAGCTAGAGGGGTCATTCGATTGTAGATTTTAGATTGTAGATTTTAGATTTCCTCCATGAATTTGGGGGGAGCATAAACATTCCTTTTCACACCCAAAATATTTTTGAATATCTGCATATAACAACCCGATTCAGAATTCGCCAACATCAATATTTTTCTCTTTCTCTGCGCCAAGAGCGCCCTCTACGGTTCGTTGAAAAAAATTTACACTTCAAGCAATACGATGGCTATATGCGATCGCACCCACCCTACAAATCCAAACTTTCTTCACCAATAGTTCCCAGTTCCCCGCTACCCAGCAACTCTTCCTCCTCTACCTCCTCACTCCCAGAGTCGAAACTTTCCACCACAAACGGTAAACCAGCCGCCATCAAACCCCGTTGAATCAGTTCCGGCGTTTCCTCAAACAAAACAAATAGCGGATGAACCGCTTCAGCTTCATCACTGTAAATATGCCTGTAGCGGTATGGCATCACCCATTCGTAACCTTTGTCCAGCCAAACCTGAGACTGCCGCCAGCGGCCAAGCAACTCAGAAAACTCTTCGCCCGGACGATGAATGAAAATCAAAATTTCCACTCCAATTTTAACTTTCCATTCAGGATCGCACATCAAAATCGCCAAATCGCAGGGCAAACAAACTGCCTGTCCGGGCGATATGCTAGTGCCGCTGCTTCCGGCATAAGAAACCCCGTCTCGCAAGCGCGCAATGGGCAAAGGAATTGTGATTAAACTCTCATGGGCGCGGCGGATACTCGGAATCATTTCCATGTAAACCCGATATTTTTTCAGCAGGGCGATCGCGGCCGAAGATTCGCTGTACTCTGCTAGTAAAGTCTCGTAATGTGATTGTTTAACAGACATTTTCAAACCAAAGAATAAGTAATTACTAATTGCTGCTAATTGCTAATCGATCGCTTCTCGTTACCAGCAAGACCCCATTTGTGACAACCTAAGCTCAAGTTCCCCAAAGGGGGGAACTTGAGCTTGCCTACAGGCCTTAGTGTGTAACGCGAACAGCGATTTAAGCATTGATTTCTCTGGGCTACCAATGCCTGGAGAATGCTTACAGCCTTTTTATTTACAAGGTTTGAGCCATTGACCGTCTCAAGATTAAGCCCGATACAATGCCTCTTTCTCATTTTATGCCGCTCGCCTGAACTTGATCTGAGCCAAAAAGGTAATCTGGTCTGTAAGGTCTGACTCTGCGAGCAACATGGGAAAACGACGTACTATAAATCCAGATCGTATTCGCCATCGGAATGTACCAGTTCGCCTCAACTGAAGTGATCGCAGCCAGAGTGCAAGAATTGCTGTCAATTCTCCAAGCTCAAGATCGCCACGCAGCAATCTGATAAATCATAAGATTGCTCATAAGTCAACCTAAAACCTAAATTTTTACAAAAATCGGCTAATTTTAAAGACTTGTTAAAGTAATGAGGGGTTGTACCCCCCATAAGTTAGAGTCAGATATTATAGATGCACCCTGATGGCTTTCCCGTTCCACAAGAGCGGGATTTTTATTATTGGAAAGCCGGAGCGTTAAGTTTCACAATACCTACTACAGATAAAATGACGTGGGGATGCCAAGATTAAAGATATAGCAGAGCTAAAGCTCAAACTAGGGAGCCGATCGATCAAACCTCACCCCTAACTCTGCGAAATAACCCAAAGGCGGTAGCATAGTTTGGGAAACGGCATCAACTGAAGATGAACTTAGCGCCAGCAACAGTCCTGCAACAGGGCAAATACACAATTAACGCGACTTTAGGGATAGGAGGGTTCGGCATCACTTACCGAGCTATCCACACCCATTTAAACCAAACCGTCGTACTCAAAACCCTCAACGAAAGTCTGCGCCAACACCCAGAATCTGCCCAATTTCAGCAGCAGTTTATTGCCGAAGCCCAACGCCTGTCGCGGTGTCAGCATTCCAACATAGTCAGGGTAATCGACTTTTTTGAAGAAGCCGGACAGTCTTTTATTGCAATGGACTACATTCCGGGCCAAACTCTCGCCCAAATAGTCGAAACCGATCAGCCGCTGCCAGAAGCCCAGGCCGTGCACTATATTCGGCAAATAGCCTCAGCCGTAAGTACAGTTCATCACAGCGGATTGCTGCACGGAGATATCAAGCCAGAAAATATTATCCGGCGAGCTGATTCTCACGTAGTAATGTTAATAGATTTCGGAATTCCCCGTGGCTTTACCGCCGGCACCAAACAAACCCACACTAACTTGCTCTCCCCCGGATACGCGCCGATCGAACAATACCTCTATGACGGTAAATGTACACCGGCCACTGACATCTACGCGATCGCAGCCACCCTCTACTACTTACTCTCCGGCGTGGCCCCCGTAGCAGCACCCCTGCGCGATCGCATCCCCTTGACTGAGTTACGGCAATTTCAGCCCAACCTCAGCCCAAGAATCGAGCGAGCCATCCTTCAGGGACTCGAAATCGACCCCCACAACCGCCCTCAGACAGTGGAAAATTGGCTCACCATGCTGCAAGAAACAGAGCGAGTATCAGTAAAAAGAAAAGGCAAGCAAAGCCTAAGATTGCCCGCACCTCCCCCGCCACAGTTGACTTTTGTGGCATTTGTCGTAACGGCTGCAATTGCAGGCTGGATGGGTTTTGACCTAGCATCGCACTACAACAGCACCAGTCTCAGTAATAGTCCCAAAATTGAATCCTTCCCATCTCTCGAAGATTTGCTCAAATCCCGCGATTTGTCAGAGCCGATGTTCGGACAGCCGTCTGTCGAAAGCACCCCTCTCTACCCCATCGAACTCAACAAGCGTCCCAAACCCCCCTTAGACAGCAGCAACATTCCCGAACAGATCGACGAACCCTCAGAAACTAGCGCCGAACCTTCTGAGTCCCCAAGCCAGGAAACTGGCGCTCCAGATCCCGAAGCGGAACCTGAGCCATCGCCGACGCCCGATCCCGCAGAGGAGCCTTCTGAGTCTCCCATTCCAGAGCCTCAAACCGAAATCAAGCCATATCCCCAACCAGAAGCCGCACCAGTACCTGAAGTTGCGCCCCTGCCGCCAGAACCGCCCGCCGCACCCGCCCCGCCTGCCCCTGAGAGTGCTAGCGCTGAAACCTTGCCGCCGTCGGAATCCCCGTCGCCAGTAATAGCCTCGCCGATCGAGCGATCGCCTGAGCCTGCGATACCAAGCAGCAGTGACAACAATTCAGATAGTTCGATCGCACCTAATTCACCACCCCCTGTGGCAGATCCCACGATGCCTTTTCCCGAACCTGCGACAAATTAGTATGGTTTTTGTTGGTTAAAAGTGCGGACAAATACTTGGTTTTATGAGTCAGGAAATATCCGCTCAGTAGTTGAGATAATAAGGCCCTACCTAGCCAACGACTATCTTCCAAAAACTTCCGTCGAATCTGAAAATCCCAACAGTCGCCGTCTGAGTTTATCGAATATTTCCTATTCCCTCTGCAATCCAAATGCCCGCAAAAAAATGCAGGACTATGTTCTATTTTGATTTAAATTATGTTAGAATATGTGCGCGGCGCTGAGGTGGTGTGATGTCGCGTATCAATACTGCCCTCGCTGCAAACATTTTGGTACAAAGCAACCCCAACCTCGAATTTGAGCCAGTGTCAGCGAGGCTTTTGGGCTAAGCTGTGGCGCGTTAGACTGTTCTAACTCTCAACAATCCCATCCCCGACAATGGGGTGGGATTGTCAATTCCCCCAAACTTCCTTCCTTTGGGAGCAAGCATCATTGGGGACAAGCAAGTTATAATTTGTTGCGGAAGCGCACAGAGATTTTTTATGAGTAAACCCCCAGTTCATGCTTTTTTTGTAGGCAGAGCACTTGCCGAAGCACTGTACGAGCAATTAGAAAGCGCAGCAACCAACGCTTTCTCTGAACTCGGCAAATTTGACGCAGAACAAAGAGAACGCCTGCGGCAGTTCACAGATCGAGTTGTGGAACGGGCAAATCGTGCTTCGGATGAGGCGATGCAGACCAGAACTGGCACTGCAAGCACCACCACTATTCAAGACATCCATCCTGGAGAGTTGCAAGCGACGATTGACGAGCTGCGCGCCGAAGTGGCTCTGGTGCGATCGGAATTGCAGCGTTACCGCAGCAGTTTGCCCTAGCGCTCGATTCGACCACAACTATTATTTACTACGTGAGCGCATTGCTTTGCGCTCCTGCGCTCCTACTTCCAATCAAAGCAACAACATAAAATAAGCAAGTTGGGAACCCAAGTGTCTGCTCTCCTTGATGACTCTGTTAATCGCCACCGCTCCCCCAAGCACACTGGCGAAGCCGATGAGCCAAAAACTGCTAGTAAATCCTACAAAAGTAAAGCTTATCGCTGGAATCGCGAAAAATACTCCCGGCAGCGGCGCTTCTTCGACATTTGGGCCTTTGTCTTGCTCTGGCTGGCTTCCCTCTGGCTCGACAGCAAAAATTGGAGCTACTGGGGAGGCGTGACTGAAGAAAAGAAAGTTGCCAGACGCCGCTTTCAAGCTATCTGGGTTCGAGAAACACTCTTGGATTTGGGGCCAACTTTCATTAAAGTTGGGCAGTTATTTTCCACCCGCGCCGACTTGTTCCCAGCAGAGTTTGTGGAGGAACTTTCTAAGCTGCAAGATAAAGTCCCTGCTTTCAGCTACGAGCAGTTAGAAGTAATTGTCGAGCAAGATTTAGGCAAGACAGTTCAAGAACTCTACCGCAGCTTTGACCCGGTGCCTTTGGCCGCTGCAAGTCTGGGTCAGGTACACAAAGCTCAACTGCATTCGGGCCCGGAAGTGGTGGTCAAGGTGCAGCGACCGGGACTGCGGAAGCTGTTCGAGATCGATTTGCAAATTCTTAAGGGAATTGCCCGCTACTTTCAAAACCATCCTAAGTGGGGCCGCGGCCGCGATTGGATGGGGATTTATGAAGAATGCTGTCGCATTCTGTGGCTGGAAATTGACTATCTCCATGAAGGTCGCAATGCTGATACTTTTCGTCGCAATTTTAGCAACTGTGACTGGGTGCGGGTGCCGAGGGTTTATTGGCGGTACGCGGCTCCGCGAGTGCTGACTTTGGAATACCTGCCAGGGATTAAAATCAGCCACTACGAAGCTTTGGAAGCGGCCGGTATCGATCGTAAATTAATCGCTCAGTTGGGCGCAAAAGCTTATTTGCGCCAGTTGCTCAACGACGGCTTTTTCCACGCTGACCCACACCCCGGCAACATCGCTGTTAGTGCTGACGGTTGTCTGATTTTCTACGATTTTGGCATGATGGGGCAAATCCAGTCGAACGTCCGCGAAGGACTGATGGAGACGCTCTACGGCATTGCTTCCAAGGATGGACAGCGGATTATGGATTCTCTGATCAATTTGGGAGCGTTGGTGCCTACGGGTGATATGAGTCCGGTGCGCCGCAGCATCCAGTATATGCTGGATAACTTCATGGACAAGCCTTTTGAAAATCAGTCTGTGAGCGCGATTACCGACGACCTTTACGATATTGCCTACAACCAACCTTTTCGGTTCCCAGCTACTTTTACTTTTGTAATGCGAGCTTTTTCCACCATCGAAGGGGTGGGCCGAGGCTTAGATCCCGAGTTCAACTTTATGGAGGTGGCACAACCTTTTGCCATGCAGCTTATGACTAATGGAAATGGCCATGATACAAGTAGCAGCATTTTTAACGAAATCGGCCGTCAGGCGGCTCAGGTGAGTTCGAGTGCTTTGGGTTTGCCTCGCCGGATTGAGGAGACTATTGACAAACTCGAACAGGGAGATTTGCGGATTCGCGTCCGTTCGGCCGAAACAGAGCGCTTGCTCCGCCGCATGAGCAGCGCTCAAATGGGCACGAATTATGCTTTGCTGATGAGTGCTTTTACTTTGTCGGCGACAATTTTGTTTGTCAGCAATCAAGTCTGGCCGGCTGTCGCTGTTGCCGTGCTGGCGGCGGGTGCAGGGTTTGCTATGCTGCGTTTGTTCAAGCGGATCGATCGCTTAGACAGGATGTCATAATGGGGCAATTTGGGATTTGAAATTTCAGGTTTGAGATTTCTCGCCAGCCAAAATTTGACCTCGAATGTTAAGTTTTGGCTGCAATACCACAAATTGCTAAAATTTACAACACTTACGCGCTTTGAGGCTAAAAACCCGGTTGCTGCCTAAGTTTTTCGCCAGATAAACCTCTGATTTTGGGTATAAATCCTGTTTTTTTTGCAGGTGCTGCTTAATTTACTGGGTTTACCGAAATTTTAAGACGGGATTACCATCATATCGATCTACAATATGAGGTCAAGGAACTGCAATTTTTCCAAAACTCGCGATCGCGGGCTGCAGAATTTCAAGTCCGTTCGGGATTTAAGTTTTGGAATAAAAAATTGCACCCCATTAAATCAAGCTTTTAAGTTCGATGAGTCCAATCACCCAATCTATGAAACGCTCTTTCGCAGGTAAGACAGACACAGGGCTAGTTCGTTCCGTAAATCAGGATTCGTACTACATAGACTCTGACGGGCGATTTTTCATAGTGGCCGACGGAATGGGAGGACACGCCGGAGGTCAAGAAGCCAGCCGGATTGCGACTCAGGCGATTCAATCTTATTTGCTCGAACATTGGGAAGGGCCAGAGGATTCTCCGCTGTTGTTGGAAAAGGCTTTTTTAATTGCCAATCAAGCAATTTTGACGGATCAGCTCGACCACCCGGAGCGTGCTGATATGGGTACTACGGCTGTGGTTCTAATGTTTAGGGATGAGGGCCGACCCTGGTGCGCTAATATCGGTGACTCTCGCTTGTATCGGCTACACGGCTCTCGCTTGGAACAGATTACTGAAGACCAGACTTGGGTGGCTCAGGCTGTGAAAAGAAAGGCCCTAACTCCTGACCAGGCTCGCACTCATCCTTGGCGTCACGTTTTGTCCCAGTGTTTGGGCCGCGATGATTTGCGGGAGATAGATATTTTGCCGGTGGACGTGCAGCCTGGGGATCGCTTGCTGCTCTGCAGCGATGGCTTGACTGAAGAACTTTCCGATCCTTTGATTGCTTCGCCTCTGAAGTCGATTCGCGCCTGCGAGGGCGCCGCAAATGCTTTAATTCAAGCTGCTAAGGATAAAGGTGGACGCGATAATATTACTGTGGTGATCGTAACGATCGACCTCAAATAATATTCGATTGCCCGATCGCACCCGACCATCTAAAATCGAAAAATCGAAAAATCGAAAAATCGAAAAATTGAACAATCTAAAATCTAAAATCTAAAATCTAAAATAGAATGACCCGCGTTATCGGTTTGATCAGCGGCACGTCGGTGGATGGCATTGATGCTGCTTTGGTGGATGTGGTCGGTTCTCAAACAGACTTGAAAGTGCAATTGGTGGCCGGCAAGACTTTCCCTTATCCTGCTAATTTGCGATCGCAAATTCTCTCGGTTTGCAGTGGCTCAGCTTTGTCAATGGCTGAACTAGCAGAATTAGATGATGCCATCGCCCAAGAATTTGCGACGGCGGCATTGACAATTCAAGCAGAATATGATAAAGCCGAATTAATCGGCTCTCACGGTCAAACCGTCTACCACCGACCTGCTGGGAAAGCCCAGAAAGACAGCGCCGGTGGGTTAATGGGTTACAGCTTGCAACTCGGGCGGGGCGCGCTAATTGCGGAATTGACAGGAATTACTACTGTCAGTAACTTTCGATCGGCAGACATTGCTGCAGGGGGTCAAGGAGCACCCTTAGTGTCAATAGTTGATGCCTGCCTGCTGGCGGAACCCAACATCAGCCTCTGCATCCAAAATCTGGGGGGGATTGGCAATGTTACCTATCTTCCGGCCAGAGGAAAAGGGGGAAACAATGACGAGTCTGAGATTTTCAGTTTTGGGGATGGCATATCGGGCTGGGATACAGGCCCGGCGAATTCCCTGTTAGATTTGGCAGTACAGCACTTCTCAGGCGGAACTAAGACGATCGACGAAGGTGGAGCTTGGGCGGCATCGGGCACTCCCTGTCAAGCTTTAGTTGAGGAGTGGCTCGCATCAGACTTCTTCCGCCAAGCACCGCCGAAATCAACGGGGCGAGAGCTATTTGGTGTAGACTATTTTGACAGGTGTTTGGTCGAGGCCCAAGGTTACAACCTCAGTCCTGCTGACGTGCTGGCCACTCTGACAGAACTGACTGTTGTCTCGATCGTTCACAGTTACCAAACTTTTTTACCGGCTATGCCCGATCGAGTTTTACTATGCGGGGGCGGCAGCCACAACCTCTACTTAAAACGCCGATTGCAATCTCAATTGCATCCAGTGCAAGTGTTGACTACTTCTGAGGCAGGCTTGAATGTAGATTTTAAAGAGGCGATCGCTTTCGCGGTTTTAGCCGCATGGCGGGTTCGGGGCATTCCCGGCAATCTGCCTCAAGTTACTGGTGCCCGGACATCGGTACTTTTAGGAGAAATTAACTCTTGTTGGCACAGTTGGGCGTGATAGCATAGAGTCTGAGGGACAACGGCTGTGCGTTGTTGCACCAGCATTGTAGCCAGCAGGAAAAGCATAGGAACAGCACTGTGGCTCACACGTTTTTAATGGAATCTGGCCAATGGACGCTCGAAGGAAGCTGGATTGAGCGCAATGGCGTGCCAATTACGGTTAAGGGCAAAACTTTAGTGAGCTGGAACCGAACAGATTGGTTCAGTATGGTGACAAAGCTCGTATTTCCTGGAGGCGATCGCGAAGAGATTATTTTGCAGTACCGAGGACACCTCAACAGCGATGAACGGCAGTATACTTTTGTACTCCAACACAGCGAACTCGCCCGCGTCGAGGGGGAAGGTTGGATTGCTCCCCAGTCGATCGTCCAGCGTTACTGGGTATTGGGAGACGAACGCCAGCGGCGGACGGGTTTTGATACCCTTCACCGGGTTGATGACAACCGCTACTACCAATCTAGCGGCATCATGTCTGGTCATTACTTGACGAGTACAATGGAGGCGACTCTGGAACGTCAGCCGGAATAACTCTTTCTAGAGTCCACAGTTGCCAGTTCTAGGGATTGATGTGAAAACTGAAGGTTTTGCTAGTCGGGGGTCGCGCTCAGATGTCCGACTAGCGCCATTGTTGTCAAACCTCATCCGCTGCAAATAAACACAAATATATTGAATTGTTAAAAATTTTAAGTGGTTAAAAAATTAACACTTACTTATTATTAATAGTTGTCCAATTTTCGAGTTGAGGCGCGATAAATTATCTTTGCACTCTCCAGTGGTGTCGATCGACAAACTGCTTACCTCGACTTCCACATTCAGTGAAATCCACAAAGGAATTGTCAAGTTTTCCTCACGTCTGTACAGATGCTTTCTACCTTGTGCCTTCGAGTGACGCCCCATCACCCCCAACTCCTTTCCGCATGAGGGAACAGAGTAAGAGACGGAGGTCGCCGACTGCGACTCTTGGTTACTCAACGCCTGGGTTAGGTTCTAAACCCCAGTGGTGTTTCAGAAAATGGCGGTACATGGTTTCTCGTAGCATCATTTGCTCGTAAAGCTTGACCAAAAACTCCTGAGCTTGTTCGCGGCTCATGTCACTTACCTGTGTTTTGAAGGAACACAGGCTAAATTGCTGTTCCAAAGACAATTCTGCTGGTTGGCTCATGACTTTGACTCCTCTGTAAGTAAAGGTGACTTAAAAGTGAACACCTGGATTAACCAGATTTGTAAGTTGTTTCAGCGATCGACAGTTGGTTTCGGGATGCCCGATGGCCCATCTGGCTTTAGTCTATATTACAAAAGGTAACAATTATTTGACAAAATTACCATCTGTCCTAGGAAATAACTTACTTAGCGATAGAGATGGCGAGATGTCTGCAAAAGTTCCTTCCGCAGGCATATACAAGTCTATCTACTTGTCAAGAGAAAAAAGGCTCAGTACGAACCAAAAGAATTGAAGCCCTTTATACCAAATTCGGCGGAGATTCTCTCAGCGAGGGGGAGATGGGGAGAGGAGAAGAGGGGGAGATGGAGAGATGGGAAAAGGGGAGATTGAAAGATGAGGAGATGACGAGAGGGGGAGATGAGGAGAGCGGAAGAGCGGGAGATTGGGAAAATTTCTATTTCTCTGTTCTCCCCTCTTCCTTCTCCCTTCTTCCGACGGACATCGGACTGAAATCTTTTACATCCGTTACACAACCCGTTGCCGAACCTTCTTCCTAACTAATTCGAGGACCCGCCATCCTGCGGTGGAGTGGCGACTCCAGGACTGAAATTGGAACCAGCGGGTGCAGGCGAAACAGGAGGAATGCCCTGAGTTGCCCCAGAGTTGCTAGGCTGCCCAGGAGCCGGGAGAGGGGATTGAAACTGATTCGGATTGAACTGCTGCTGCCCAGGAGTGGGGAGAGGGGATTGAAACTGATTGGGGTTGAACTGTTGCTGCCCCGGAGGCACAGGAGACGGCAGGGGTTGACCGGAATTGCCGATCGCAGGTGCTGCAGGAATGCCAGAATTGGGAAGCGAGGTATTGGGCAATGGGGAGGGAGCCGAACTAGGAAGAGTTGCCAGGGCAACTCTATCGCCCCCTACCTCTCTCAATTTGTCTAAAACCTCGACTACTTTGGCATATCTCGCATTTTGAGGAGCGTACAGCACCATCAACCCCGTAGGATTCTGGCTTTGGAAACTCTTTAAAACTCGATCGAGCTGTTGGTAATTAACAGGCAATTGGTCGATATAAGTTTGCCCGAAATCGTCAATGCTGACAATCAGCATCTCTCGCATCTGTGTTTGTCCAGTCTTCGCTTTAGGCAAATCGACATTAATGGCTTGCTGGCGAGTCAGTTGCAAAGCAGCCAGGAGAAAAAACGTCAGAATGCAAAAGATCACGTCAATTAAAGGCACCAGCTCAATCCGAGCCTCTTCAGCAGGAGTATCTAGATTAATCTTCATCAGTTCTCAGTAGTTTTAATTATTAGAAGGTGAATCTTCAGCCGGATCGGAACCTTTCAATTTCGGCTCCCGATTCCGTTCTCCCGATTCTTGAGAATTGAGAGAACGCCTGTTCAAACCATCTGCACCAAAAGAAGAATTGCTGTATTCTGCACCGGGTGATCGACCCTTAGCATTAGCTGCAGGCCAGTATTGCCTGTAAAGCAATTCCAATTCATTTCCAGCTTTGCGAAATATTTTTGCCTGGTTGA
Organism: Microcoleus sp. w1-18aA5; assembly: GCF_036701705.1. Classification (NCBI taxonomy): domain Bacteria; kingdom Bacillati; phylum Cyanobacteriota; class Cyanophyceae; order Oscillatoriales; family Microcoleaceae; genus Microcoleus; species Microcoleus sp. w1-18aA5. Next base: position 27,506 of record NZ_JAUPTE010000041.1, read on the forward strand.
ACAAAAAAGCTTGAAATATCCGATAAAACGCCAAGGTAAAAATTGCTACTACCATCCCAGATGCAGTAGTGATCAGCGCCTCGCCAATCCCCAAAGTTACGCCAGTTGTTGCCGCCGTGCCGATGTCGCCCAGACGGATCGAACTCAGCGAGTTAATCAAGCCCAAAACAGTTCCCAGCAAGCCCAGCAAAGGGGCGAGAGCGATCGTAGCTTCTAAGATTTTGTCACCGCGACGCATCGAAGCCAACTCTTCATCGGCTGCAGCTTCAAGTGCGAGTCGAAATAAATCTGGTTCGGGATTGTAGAGCCGCAGGGGTGCAGAAAGAAATCGCCCGATCGGCTGTCGGTTAGCTTGTCTGGCAATCTCGTTAGCCGCCCCCCAATCGCTGCGAGCCGCTTCCAGAATCCGGTTAACAATCTGCTTTTCTTTGCTCAGAAGGCTTGCCCAAAACCACAAGCGCTCGATAATGGTACTCAAAGATAGAATCGATAACACCAACAGGGGCCACATGGCGGGGCCGCCTTTTTGAAACAGTTCTTGAATATTCACAATATTTTTGCTCCTGCAGTACCCGCTAACTTTTGCTTCTGTTCTACTTTTTTTAACAAATCTAAGGCCATTTAATTTTAGCTATTAATGTACTCAGGACTTACGCCCTCGCCACTAAAGAAAGACGGTTTTGTGAAGGGGGCATCGGGGTGCAACGAAGTATTTTCGTGGAGGAAACCCGGTTTCTGGGTAAGTCTTGGTACTGTTGTCTAGTGCTTACGGGCGATGGGCGGCGACTTCCTCACAATTCCTCTAAGTCTTGACACATATCTTGGAGGGACTGGTGTTGAAGGCGGCGGGAAGAGCGGCGATATTTTTTAGTTTGCAGCTTCGGTTCGTAATGCTGGGTACCATCCGACTTGGTTTGCTGCTTCAAACTCGATTCGGCGCTGCTGGAGTTTTGCAGAGCTTGTTGGCGGACGATCGCCTCTTCGAGAAACTGCAAGTAATACTCGTAGCGCTCCCAACCGCCCCGCACTACACAGTTAGGCTCGTCTCGGTGCGAACAGTCGCTAAACTGGCAGCTACCCAAAGCCAGCCTCTGGCGCGCTTCTGGGAAATATTCCGCTAATTCTGAGGGATCGCATTCGAGAGCCGGCTGATTAAAGCCCGGAGTATCGGCCAAGAGTCCGCCGCCGGGGAGTTCAAATAGTTCGACGTGGCGAGTCGTATGGCGCCCGCGGCCGAGTTTGCCAGAAACAGCGTTCACTCGGAGGTTCAGGGCCGGGATCAGTTGGTTGATCAAGCTGGACTTGCCAACCCCAGAAGGGCCACAAATTACCGTTATTTTTCCTTGCAGGTGGTCTAGAAGCAAGTTCGGCAACGCGCTATGTACGGGGTTTAACGGATGTAACGGCTTGACCGAATTTGGAACTTGGGGGTTGTCCTCAGAACTCAGCAGAGATGGCTCTATTTTTTCCACTAAGTCATGGAAAGCTGGTTCCGATTTAGAAACTTCATTTTGACCATTAGCGGGGGGGTCCTGAACTCCTGCACCGCTGCGGACACTAATAAACATTGGTTCGTAGCCCCAGCCTGAAAGCCGATCGCGCCACTGTTCCAACTCCTGGGGCGTGACCAAATCGCATTTGTTCAGGCACAAACTCACTTCTAAACCTGTAGATTCGGCTTTGACTAAAAACCGAGTTAATGATGCGGGATCTAAGTCTGGTTCAGCAAGGGCAAAAACGAGGAGAATGCGATCGGCATTAGCGACAGGCGGGCGGTTGAGTTCTGTTTGGCGCGGGAAGACTTCAGAAATTGCACCTCGGCGGTCAGTCCAGTCCGGTTCGTCTACCACCACGCGATCGCCCACCATCACCTGTTGGCCAATTTTTTTCAGTCGAGTGCGACGAGTGCACAGGAGAGTCGGAGAATCCGCGAGGGGAGCATTTTTCCCGTCAATGGAGACTTCGGGATCTAACCTCACTTGGTAGAAGTTAGCCTGAACAGCAATTACAGTACCCACAATCGAGGGTGAATTCAGGCTCATCCGGCTTCCTTGTCTTCTGGGCGCTGCACTTTCATCGAAAAAAATCCAGAATCCGGCTCATCCGCGACAAATTGCGTTTCGAGAATCTGGTAGCCTTCCATTTTTAGACTATCGGGTACTTGTTCGATCGGCTCCCCAGCATCCAGCCACACCTCCAACACTGCTCCCGGTGCCATTTGCTCCAAGCGCAGTTTAGTGCGGACAAAATTCAGAGGACACGGAGTACCCCGCAGATCGATTTTGGCATCTGGGGATTTGGGATTTTCAATTTTCGATGTTGAATTCATAATGCTTTTTGCAATCTCAAATCCTGAAAGCCTTACTTACTTTTTTAAACAAGTTGCCTGGAAACTGGAGAATCTAAAATTTTCTTTCCAATTGGACACAGACTATTATTCTTTCTGAAAAAAGTGAGCGCAATTGCGCTCACTTTTTTCAGCGCTGCTGAAACGCAATGCCCAGGAAGCGTCCCACCTGAGATTTTTGTGAGCAATTGCCCACATTTTTTTGACAGATACTAAAACAAATGGCTGGGGAATCCTGAAACCGGAAAATTTGACACCAATTGGTGTCAAAAATTGCTTATTTCTGAAACAAATTGCCCAGAAATCCTTCCAAGCCGCCTTTACCGGTACGATCGCCCTTCAGCTTAGCAAGCTGCATCAGCAATTCCCGTTCCTCAGCCGTCACCTTAGTCGGAATGTCAATAGACACCGTAATCAAATGATCGCCACGACTGACGGGATTTCCTAACCGAGGCACCCCTTTTTTCTCAAGAGTAAGAACAGTATTCGCCTGAGTTCCGCTAGGAATCAACAATTCCGTCGGCCCGTCTACGGTTTCCACTTCCAACCGGCACCCCAAAATTGCTTGCAAATAACTAATCTTAACTTCCGAGCTAACGTTAGTGCCGTCCCGCTTAAATAGCGGGTCTTCATTCACCGCCAAGAACACGTAAAGATCTCCGGGCGGCCCGCCCAGTTTGCCGGCATCCCCTTCATTGGAAACCCGTAAGCGAGTACCGTTGTCAACCCCAGCCGGAATTGTGATTTTCAGCTTTTTCATCACTTCTTTCTGGCCCCGGCCACCGCAAGTTTCGCACTTATCCTCAATCACTTGCCCGGTGCCGTTGCAAGTGGGGCAAACTGAAACTTGAGTAAAGCTGCCGAAAGGAGTGCGGGTAGCACGTCGGACTTGACCACTGCCGGTACAAGTCGAGCAGGTTTGTGGTCGGGTTCCCGGTTTCGCGCCAGTCCCGGTGCAAGTTTCGCAGGTTTCTAGATGCTTGATGCGGAGTTCTTTTTCCCCACCAAACACTGCTTCCCGAAAATCCAGCCGCAAATCTAGGCGCAAATCGTCTCCGCGCACCGGCCCACTGCGCCTGCGACCTTGCTGTTGTTGGCCGACACCTCCCTGAAAGCCCTGAAAGAAGCTTTCAAAAATATCGGCAAAGCTGTCACCAAAGTCTTGGAACCCAGGTGCCCCTGCACCGCTGACGCCTGCTTCACCGAAACGGTCGAAACGAGCACGGGTTTCGGGTTCTGAGAGGACCTCGTAGGCGCGGTTAATTTCTTTAAACCGCTCCTCGGCACCGGGTTCTTTGTTGACATCTGGATGGTATTTGCGAGCTAGGCGGCGGTAAGCACGCTTAATTTCTTCTTTGTCTGCGCTGCGAGAAACGCCTAATATTTCATAGTAATCACCGGCCATAGAGCTGCTTGCCTGGAGGTAAATAACAAAAAGTGTACGAAAAAGAAACGGGCGACCTTTCCTGAAATTACATATTAAAAATCAAAAATTCTCATTGTCAATTTTTAACTTTTAATTTTTAGCTTTTCAGTTTTAAAGGAAAGGATTCATATCATCAACTTCTGGTTCGGGAACCTTCTGTTTTTGTTTTGACTGTGGACTTGGCTGTGGCCTTGGCTGTGGACTTGGCTGTGGATTTGACTGTCGTTTTGACTGTCGCTCCGGCTTTGGTTCCGGCTTTGGTTCCGGCTTTGATTCCGGCTTTGATTCCGGCGCCACCAGCAGCTCTTCTTTCAGCAAAATGCTGTCGTCGTCCGCTTTAACATCTTCTGGTTCTGATGATTCTACTTCTGACATCATCTCGCTTTCAACAACAGCTCCTGACGGGGCTACCCCGCTGCGGGCTTGGTCGTAGACTGCTGTCCCCAGCGAGTATAGCAGTTGCTTGAAAGATTCGATTGCGGGCGTGAGTTCCTCGACTGTGATGTCGGGGTTAGTCATCGCTGCCCGCAAGGCTGCTGCGGCTGTTTCCGCTTCGGCCTTGAGCTCGTCACTCAGCAGTTGCGCGTTGGTTTTTAAAGTTACACCACAATTATAGACGAGGGAGTCAGCTTGATTTTTGAGTTCGACGAGTAGAGCGCGCTTGATGTCCTCATCGGCGTAAAGTTCGGCTTCTTGTCGCATCCGCTCGACTTCGGTTTCGCTCAATCCCCCTGTATTGGAAATTTGGATGCTTTGTTCTTTTCCGGTTCCTTTGTCTTCAGCAGCCACTTTGAGAATCCCGTTGGCATCGATTTCAAAGGTAACTTCGATTTGAGGTACGCCGCGGGGGGCTGGGGGAATGCCTTTGAGCAGGAACTTGCCGAGACTTTTATTGTCTTTAACTAATGCCCGCTCGCCTTGGAGTACGTGAATTTCTACCGAGGTTTGTCCGTCTGCCGCCGTGCTGTACATTTGCGATCGGCTGGTGGGAATAGTTGTATTGCGCTCGATTACTTTGGTGAACACCCCGCCCAAGGTTTCGAGTCCCAGGGAGAGCGGCGTCACATCTAGCAGCAGCAAGTCTTTGACTTCACCACCCAACACCCCGGCTTGAATTGCCGCGCCTACGGCTACAGCTTCGTCGGGATTGACGGATTTATCGGGAGAAACACCCCCAAAATACTTGCTAATTGCCTTTTGAACTGCCGGAATCCGGGTTGAGCCTCCGACTAAAATAATCCTGTCTATGTCTTTGGGGGTCAAACTTGCGTCTTTGAGGGCTTGAGTCACCGGATCGATCGTTGCTTGCACCAAATGAGCCACCAGTTTTTCAAACTGAGCTTTGGAGAGTTCCATTTCCAAATGCTTCGGCCCTTTCTCGTCAGAAGAGATGAAGGGCAGATTGATTGAGGTAGATTCCCGGTTGGAGAGTTCGATTTTCGCTTTTTCCGCAGCTTCTCGGAGGCGCTGCAAAGCCATTTTATCTTGTGAAAGGTCACTGCCTTCTTGAGTGCGGAAAGCTTCTACCAGCCACTGTACAATGCAGTCGTCAAAGTCATCTCCTCCGAGATGGTTGTTACCGGAGGTAGCGTTGACTTCAAAAATTCCGTCTCCCAGTTGCAGGATCGAAACGTCGAAAGTACCGCCGCCTAGGTCAAAGACCAAGATTTTCTGTTCTATATTTTGCTTGTCCAGCCCGTAGGAAAGGGCTGCCGCTGTCGGTTCGTTGACGATCCGCAGGACTTCTAGGCCTGCGATCGTACCGGCGTCTTTAGTAGCTTGCCGTTGGGCATCTGTGAAGTAGGCTGGCACTGTAATCACGGCTTGGGTAACAGTTTGTCCCAAATAAGCTTCAGCATCTTGCTTGAGCTTTTGGAGTACCATTGCCGAGATTTCTTGGGGAGTGTGAACCTTGTTCCGAATTTGGACGTTAACGGTATCGTCTTTGCCTCTTATGCAGGTATAGGGAGTCCGCGCTCGTTCTTCTTCCGTGTCGTCCCACCGCCGTCCGATAAATCGTTTGATACTGTAGACAGTATTTACAGCATTAGTTACAGCTTGTCGCTTGGCTAGTTGACCTACTAAGCGATCGCCCGCCTTGCCGAATCCTACTATACTCGGAGTTGTGCGGCCGCCCTCGGAATTGGCGATCACGACGGGTTTACCGCCCTCTAACACAGCTACGCAACTGTTAGTTGTGCCTAAGTCAATTCCAATAATTTTTCCCATAGCGCCTCATAAAACTTTGTGGGATGTTTGGAAATCTCCAACTACAGGTTGGGAGATGAAAAACGACTCAGCTTGTTTAAACAAGCATTCCCAGACTAGATTTGTAGGAAATAAACTTGATGTCCTAAAGCAGTATCAAAGACTGGTAAAAACATTTTTCAGAATTTTTGGATAAACCGCTGACCTGCTTTTAGTCATCTTTAATTAAAAAGAAGTTGGTGAGTCGGCCACCTTGGACCCCCCGAATTCTATTCGGGGGTCAGTGACTTTAAGGAATGCAGTAGCTTGTCTCCCGATTAACCTTCTGAACTATCGGGATTTTCATCTGAGGCTACCACAGATAGCCCAGCCGCTGCAACTTTCACTTTGGCGTGCCGCAAGACGCGATCGCCCAGAATGTAGCCGCGTTCTAGTTCTTGGATAATTGTTCCTTCCTCGTGTTCGTCAGTTGGCTCGCTCAGCAGAGCTTCGTGGAGGTTGGGATCAAACTGTTCGCCTTCGGGGCGCATCGGAGAAACCCCGATTTGCTTGAGGCTATCTACCATTTGCTTGTAAACGCTTTGGTAGCTTTTGTGAATGTTCATTTCGCCGTCGGTTTGCGGCTTGATGTGCGATCGAGCGCGCTCGAAATTGTCAATTACCGGCAACAGGGGTTTGATCGTGAGACACCTTGCCTGTAAATCTAGCTCTTCTTTTTCCTTTTGGGTACGCCTGCGGAAGTTATCAAAATCTGCTGCTAGGCGGAGATTTTGATTTTTCAGTTCTTCTAGTTGAGCGGAGGCGACTTGCAACTGAGTTTTTAAAGCCTCTTTTTCCTCGGTTACCTGTGCCAGTTCCTTCTTCCAAGGCTCCGCCGCATCTGCAGTCGGACTGTTGGTTGAACTGCCGGTGACGGTAGGCCCCGATGCGTTTGCTGGGGTGCGATCGCCCTGAGCACTTTGATAAGCTCGAGCAAGTTCGAGCTCCCAATCCGCCGATTCATTCGAGTTTCCCGATGCCGCCGGATTTTCGCTTGCCATTGGCGAACCCTCTGGGGTGGTTTCCCCAGTTGAGCTAGGATCTTGATCTTGCTGTTTTTCCTCGTCAATCATAAAAGCTGCGCGACAGAACCCTATCAATTCTAGCAGATACAGTTAACCCGGTAAATCTAGAGGACTCAAATTTACTGTGTATGGCACAATGTGAAAAGAGGAAATCTCGCCATCTCTGGAGACATTGCTTAAAGCTTTCCATAAAATATTCAAAGGCCAGTTTAGATATTTACGTATAAAATCGTTGCCACCATGGGGGCAACCCAACGTTTGTTGGTTCCTCATTTTTAATTAATCCAATCACCTTTACAACATTTTTTTAAGTATATTTTGCTTTCAAGTCAACTACCTGATTTCCGACTTAGGAGGCTTGATGTTTCAAGGTTGACTTAAAACGATCGTGACTTTAAGCTATCATCGCTCAGGCTGTTTTAGTCGCAACCTAAAGGTAGATTTTTTTACCATTTGCTGAGTTTCCCAAGTCGGGAGAAAGAGGAATTTGTATTGAGTGACTAAGTAGTTAGCTGTGTGCTTTTGTGACTCAGATACTAGGTTGTTAATCTGGATGCGAATTGAGGCTGTGGTTTTTCTGATTTACTAACGCCGAAGTAGCTTGAAGGATCGAATTTTTGCCAGCCAAATGAGAGAGATTAGTTGGTTTTGATCCGATGCTCATCTGTAAATACAATTGATATCTAATTTGCCTCTTTCCAAGATTTTTGAACCGTCCAGCTTACGTCATAAAGGTTCGGACACCAGGGTAGAATCAAAGTAATATTTACTGACCCAAAACTAGAGTAGCTCCAAATTTGCCCTGGGAATTCATGCAGCCGACGATCGGGCAGTGACCGATCGCAGATAATTAATCAAAATATATTTCACAAGGGTGATCGAGGCTTTCGTAAAAGCTATCATCACAGAACATAGCTCATCTTTAATTTAGTACAGCTAACCGCGCCACCACGGATGGTGTAATTTGAGCAAACAATTTGGGAAAATAGAATTAGCCTGGGAAGGGGGCACACCCCGCCCCGCTTTTCTCTCCCGGTACGGGGAATCCCCAAGTGATGTACCCTGACGCTATAACGAGAGTATCCCGCAAGTTAATCAAATAAGTAAGCAACTTAGCACTCAACGAACAAGATTTGATGGCAAGCATCGGCAAACCCCTCCAATGTCTCGTCAATTTGTGGACGAAGCTTAGAGGTGACTACGAGCTTACACTTGAGAGATAGGGATTGAGCAAGAACATGATAGCTGATCCATAAGCAAAGAATACGGGGGTTAAAACCCCGCGTTGGTTTTCCTCTCAGCACTCTTTGTGACTGAGTTTCCCACCTATTGAGTGTTTTTTATGACTAGCACATCCGCGCCTCGATCCACATCGATAGTTGCTCTAAGCGTTTTTACTCCGGCTCTCACCAAGATGATTCAGTCGGGTTACGTCAACGGCGAGCAAGTCAAGCAAGCTCAAATTGAAAGCCAGAAGTCGGGCAAGCGTTTGACGGAGGTATTAGAAGCACTTACCGGGCAGCCGTTACCCCCAGAATTGCTGCGACTTTACAAGAAGCAGCAGATGTTTGAACGGAAGATAGTCTACGGCGTTGAAGCATTTGACCCGGAGATGAGCGAAATGTCTAACGAGCAACTCGGAGTTATGCTCGACGCATTGAAGATTTCGATCGACATTTGTCACCAAGGTCGGTTTTTACCCGTAGCGAAGACTGAAACTGAGCCTGCGGCGGTTTTAGTGGCAATGGTAGATCCCGACAACCTCAACGCCATAGAAGATTTGCGGCGGATTTTACAGCCTCATGGCTTGGCTTTGCAGCGACGAGTGATTACGCCGGACGACTACCAGGACATTACTTCTGCTTATCAAGACGAACAAGTTAAGAGGGAAGCTAAAAAAGCTGAAATCGAAAAACAGAGAAAGATGGATTTAGGGGAGGGAGATTTTGGCGAGCTCTCGCTAGAAGAGGAGAGTAGCGACCAAGAAGACCTCGCTAACACCTTGGACGATGCTGAGGCTGCTCCCGTAATTAAGGCCGTCAATATCATTTTGGCTAAAGCTTTGTCGGAAAAGGTGTCTGACATCCACGTAGAACCTCAAGAAGAGTTCATGCGGATTCGGATGCGGAAAGACGGGGTGCTGCAAGAGTATTTCCGGTTTCCCAAGCAGGTAGTCGCATCGATTACCGCTCGTTTCAAGATTATTGCCAACCTGGATATTGCCGAACGCCGACAAGCTCAAGACGGCCGCATCCGCCGGGTGTTTGAGGGACGCACGGTGGATTTCCGGGTGAACAGCTTGCCTTCCCGGTACGGCGAAAAAATCGTGCTGCGGATTTTGGACAGTTCCAGCACTCAGTTGGGTTTGGGTTTGTTAATCTCCGACGAAGAAACTTTGGCTTTAGTGCGAGAAAGTGCTAGCCGTCCGTTCGGACTGATTTTGGTGACGGGGCCGACGGGTTCGGGCAAGTCAACTACTCTGTATTCGATTCTGGCGGAACGGAACGATCCGGGGGTTAATATCAGTACGGCGGAAGACCCGATCGAATATGCTTTGCCAGGAATTACGCAATGTCAAGTAATTCGGGAAAAAGACTTGACTTTTTCCAACATTCTGCGGGCATTTTTGCGGCAAGACCCTGACGTGATGCTGGTGGGGGAAACGCGGGACAAGGAAACGGCAAAAACTGCTCTGGAAGCTGCTTTGACGGGACACTTGGTGCTGACGACGCTGCACACGAACGACGCGGCTGGGGCAGTCGCGCGTTTGGCCGAAATGGGCGTAGAACCCTTCATGGTTTCGGCCGCTCTGTTGGGCGTGTTGGCTCAGCGTCTGATGCGGCGCGTTTGCGACAAATGCTGCATTCCTTACCAGCCTACTGCCGCAGAACTCGGCAAGTACGGTTTGTCGGCTTCTCAAGAAATTGATCTGACTATTTACAAAGCCAACACCATACCGGTGGAGGAAAGGAAGGAACTGGCAGAACGCGAGCAACTTTGTCGGAAGTGCGGCGGCCTAGGCTACAAAGGACGGGTAGGGGTTTACGAGTTCCTGAAAAATACTGAGCGGCTTCAAACTCTGATCACTCAAGGAGCTCCCACAGAGCAAATTAAGGAAGCAGCAGTAGAAGAAGGGATGAAAACGCTGTTGGCTTACAGCTTGCAATTGGTGCGAGAAGGCGCGACTACCTTTGAAGAAGTCGAGCGGGTGACGTTTACAGACTCTGGCCTGGAGGCTGAAATGAAAGCCAAACGCAAGCAGGGACTTACCTGCAAAACTTGTCAGGCGGAATTGAAGCCGGAGATGCTGGATTGTCCGTACTGCTTGACGCCACGCTTTTTGGATTGATTCAGCAGCAGTTAACTGTTGACTATTAACTGTTGACTGTTAACTGAGCTAGATTGGTCAATAACTATCAATTTGATCGAGGAGAGGTATCTATGGGTCTGATGATTGAAGACGTACTGGAGTCCCTGGTAGAGCAAGGGGGTTCGGACATACACATCCAAGCGGGCGCGCCTATATTCTTCCGAGTCAGCGGTAAACTAACTCCTCAGACGCAATACGGGGACATTCTGTCTGCTGAGGAAGTGCAGATCCTGATTTTCCAAATGCTCAACAATATGCAGCGCAAGCAGTTGGAAATGGAGTGGGAACTCGACTGCGCTTACGGCGTTCGGGGATTGGCTCGGTTTCGCGTCAATGTCTACCGGGAGCGGGGTGCTTGGGCTGCTTGTATGCGGGCTCTGGCTTCTAAGATTCCTAACGCCGATGCTTTAGGCGTGCCGCAGATTTTGCGGGATCTGACTGAAAGACCCAGGGGTATGCTGTTGGTGACGGGACAAACGGGTTCCGGGAAAACTACTACGATGGCGGCGTTGTTGGATCTGGTCAACCGGACGCGGGCGGAACATATTCTAACAGTTGAAGACCCGATCGAATATGTGTTTCCTAATATCAAGAGTTTGTTTCACCAGCGCCAAAAGGGCGAAGATACTAAGAGCTTTGCTAATGCACTGAAAGCTGCTTTGCGCGAAGATCCTGATGTAATTCTGGTGGGGGAAATGCGGGATTTGGAAACGATCGGTCTGGCAATTTCGGCGGCAGAAACGGGTCACATGGTGATGGGAACGTTGCACACTAATTCGGCCGCTGCAACGATCGATCGGATTTTGGACGTGTTCCCGCCCATTCAACAACCTCAAGTTCGCGCCCAAGTGTCTAACTCTTTGGTGGGAATTTGCAGCCAAAATTTGGTAATAAAAGTTGGGGGCGGCCGCTGCTGCGCTATGGAAATCATGGTAAATACTCCAGCTATGGCTAACTTGATCCGGGAGGGCAAAACTCCCATGATTTACTCCCAAATCCAAATGGGGGCCAAATTGGGTATGAGGACGATGGAAATGGCCCTCGCTGAACTTTACAAGAGCGGTAAAGTCACTTGGGAATCCGCAATGGCCAAGGCTTCTAAGGCTGACGAACTCGAACGCTTGATCGGCCCGGCACCTGTTGGTAGCGCCCCGGTAAAAGCTCATTAATTCCGTCAGCAGTCATTAGTCATTAGTTATTAGTCATTGGTCATAAGTCAGTTAGCCGTTGACCGTTGTTATTAATTATGGGTAACAACTAACAACTGACAACTGACAACTGACAACTAACAACTAACAACTGACAACTAACAACTAACAACTAACAACTGACAACTGACAACTGACAACTAAGTTTTAATAAATTTTCAGAGGTGAGCTGTGGCTACCAACGTTATCCGCCAAAAACCGAAAGGTGGCTTTGATTTCAGTAAGATTCAGGAGCAAATTGAATATAACCTTACCAGTCTTACTGTTAAGGATATGGCTATTTTTGCTCGTCAGTTTGCGGCTATGTTTAATGCAGGGGTGGCGATCGTTAGATGCCTTTCCGTGCTGCACGAGCAGTGTTCTAATGCTAAGTTGAAGCGAGCGCTCAGGAGCATGAATGCTGACGTGCAGGAGGGGATAAACTTGGCAGAGGCGATGGCTAAGTTTCCTGATGTTTTTGACCAACTGTTTATCAGTATGGTGGCGGCGGGAGAAGTCGGGGGGGTGCTAGATGAAACCCTAGACCGTCTGGCTGTGATGATGGAAAAAAACCACAAGACGGAGGCTGAAATTAATTCGGCGATGTCTTATCCGAAGACTGTGTTCTTTATTGCGATCGTGATTTTTTTCGCAATGACCATATTCTTGCTACCAACTTTCGCTAAAATCTTTAAGGATATTGGTGCAGATTTGCCAGCTTTTACGGTGTTTATGCTGGCAATTAGTGCATTTTGTACGGCTTGGCCTCCCATCCAACAGATAACAGTTATTGGGGTGATTATAGCGCTAAAAATTGCCTTCGATCTGTACTACAAAACTCCAATAGGTCGCCTACAAATTGATAGGATTGCCATGAAATTACCTATTTTTGGCGATTTGATCGAAAAATCTGCTGTGGCTCGGTTTTGCGTAATATTTGGGTCGCTGACGCGATCGGGCGTGCCAATTCTCAATTCTTTGGAAATTGTGCGAGATGTGGCGGGGAATCAGGCGATATCTAATGCGATCGAATATGCGAGACAGGAAATTCAAAGCGGTGGCATGATCAGTATTGCTTTGCAAGAACAAGCTGTTTTTCCGTCTTTGGCCATTCAAATGATGGCAATTGGCGAGGAGACAGGGGAACTTGACAAGATGCTGATGAAAGTTGGCGCTTTCTATGAAACGGAAGTGGAAGAAGCAGTAAAAGGACTTACCAGTATGCTAGAACCTCTGATGATTGTCGTCGTCGGTGGCATCGTAGGTTCGATTTTGCTCTCGATGTATCTGCCGATGTTCGCAGTGTTCCAGAAGCTGTAAAAAAGGGCTAATGAGTTATTAGTTATTAGTTAGTAGCAATTAACGCCTGACCAATGACTATTTCAATCGTCCCCAGGCTCTGCCTGGCCAGACTTTTGGAGGAGGCACATCCTCGATTAAAAGGAGAAAACAATTTGGAGGCTCTGCCTCCAAATCTTCCTTACCAGGGTCTTTCCATTGGTGACAAGTTACGAAAATGTCACAAAAGTCAAGTAGGATAAGCAGACAGATTTAAATGCTGCCTAATCCTGGCTTTACGCTTCAGGGTAAACGCATCTTAATTTGAACCCAAAATATACTACAGTTAAATCCGAATCAATTTCAAAGTAGTTATTGTAGTTTATGGGTGCTATCAATGGAGAAAGGTTTGACTCAAACTTTAAATCACCAACAAAACAAACAGATTCATTGCCTGGGGCGAATATGTTAAATGCCAGTTTTTTAGAAGAAAATTTTGCCAATTTGAACGATCCCAGAATATAAAGAATAAAAAATATTCAGAGATTTTACAGGGTAATCGCATCTTAATTAATCTATAATGATCAGGGAAATTTTTAAAATATTTGACAGCATCATTCAAGCGCAGCTCGTAAACTAAGGAATGAAAGTTGAGTGTGATGCTGATAGCCAGCTAAGCACGCTCGCTGGGGTTCCACCTCGTTGATTTATCTCCATCACGTGCTTTTGTCTAGGGCGTGTTTTCAAACTATAACCACAACACAATCCAGGCGATCGTAATCATGGCTGTATAATTGGCAGTCAGCTTCTTATATCGAATAGCGTCCGACTCCATTGCTTGAGTCGCTTGATAGCACGTTCCACAATGTTTCGTTGGCGCTAGATTTGACGGCAGCCTTTTTCCATCTGCCTGAGTGAGGGATACCTGCCGGGAGTCCATTCCCCGTTTAACTGCTTGTTGGTCGCCGATCGCGTCTCCACCGCAGCCCTACATCTGGCAGGTGCATTTTCTGTCATTTGTCAAGTACAATTTATACCAAATCAAATGTGATTACCCTGCACTCATAACCAATAAATATGGTTCACTTTAACGTTGCCTTTCAACACTTTAATTCCTTCACCGACATTACCCTATCCCTGGCGAAAACTTTACACCAAATGGGAATTCCTATTTCGGTCGCACCTTCAACAATAGCCTCTCACCTCAGCCGCAATTCGACAGCAGAAGAAAATGACCTGCTAGCGAAGTGGATGAACACCACACCCTCAGATTTATTTCAGATCAAATGGTCTCATTATTGGAAACCTTATTTTTTAAAAGAACTCAACGGACATCTCAACTTAGAACTTTTTGCTATCAATTACGAATTCGCCCAAAACCATGATGATTATGATTACTGGATTTACGATGCTGTTAACACTTCATCCCACAAACTAGCCGTCAGCCAATACTCTAAAAACGTTTTAATCAAAGCTGGATGTCCGGCTGCTAACGTATCAGTCATGCCTCTAGGTTTCAACCCTTTAATCTCGCAACTCTATTTTCCCCGATCTCCAAAAAAACAAAAAGATGTAACACATATTCTGCACATGACCAATTCTTTTGATTTCTATAGATTTGGCACGGATCTGGCTATTCAAGCTTTTTGTGAAGAGTTTAAAGATGATTCTAAGGTAGAGTTAATAATCAAAGATGGAGGGAAAAATCCCGATGTTATAGTGGAACATCTCGCCAATATCGAAAAGCAGCTCGGCAAGTTAAAGGCAAAAATTCTGATCATCCCTAAATTTTATAATAAAGCAGAACTAGCTGATTTATACTTGTCAGCCGATGCTTTTTTAGCTCCGTTTCGCGGGGAGGGTTTTGCGATTAAAATTTTAGATGCCTTTGCAGCAGGTTTGCCCGTTGCTATGACTATGTATGGTGGCCCGACTGAGTACGCCAATGTTGAAAACTGCTATCCCATTGCTTACGATCTAACTCCCGTAGGAAACTGTTACGATACTCAGTATCTACAAATCAGAAATTCTCCTCAGTGGGCAGAACCAAATGTTCAGTCTGTTCGCGAACAGTTGCGAAAAATTGTTGAAGACCCGATGCGTTTTCACGTAGCTCAAAAAGCTAGAGAGACGGCGGATTTATTTAATTGGGAAACTGCCGCTCAAAAATTGCTAAAATTAATGCGACAATTGTTTTAGGAGCCGAAATTATGGGACTCGAACGCAAAATGTTTAGGGGAATGTTTTCTCCGGGGGAGGTGGTACGATTGAAACAGCCTTGTTTTACTCCCGGGCGATTGTTTGAGCCAGGAAAATATAACGCTGATGAGTTGCCGGATATCGCTTTTGATATGGGTTTGGTAGACCATTTGCCACGAGTAAAAGGCAACAGTTCCGAAAATCTCAATGCCCAGAACCCGCCAGAGCAAAACCTTGAGGACTAAACTCCCTTTGGCAGTAAGGACTTCAGTCCTAAAAATCCCTGTTTGTAGTAAGGACTTTAGTGCTGAGAATTAAAATAAATAATCAAAGACTCAAGTCCTGACTGCAAAAAAGATAAAGCCAGTTTAACCATTTTGCTCTATCTGGGAAATTAACTCTTTCAAAACTTGACTAGCTTGATCGTTCTCAATCTGACAAGTTCCGGCATTCTGGTGTCCACCGCCACCATACCTTAACATTAACTCCCCAATATTAGTTTTAGAAGTTTTGTTAAAGATTGACTTGCCAACTGCGAAAACAGTATTTTGTTGTTTCAGTCCCCAAAGTACGTGAATCGATATATTGCACTGAGGGAACAAAGCATAAATTACAAAACGATTCCCCGCGTAAATGACCTCTTCGTTACGCAAATCCAAAACAACTAAATTATTATAAACTTTGGCGCATCGCTGTATTTGCTCTTTAAATTTTTCTTCTTGCTCGAAGTAGAGGTCTACTCTTTCTTTTACATCAGGAAGCTGCAAAATCTCATCGATGGTATGATTTTTGCAGTAATCGATTAACTGCATCATTAACTGATAATTGGAAACCGTAAATTCTTTAAACCTTCCCAAGCCAGTTCGGGCGTCCATGATGAAGTTTAACAACACCCATTCTTGTGGATGCAGAACCTCTTCTTGGGCAAATTGAGCGGAATCTGATTTGTCAACGGCTGCCATCATCGCCTCAGAAATATCAGGAAACTTTGCTTTGCCTCCATAATATTTGTACAGTACCCTAGCTGCTGAAGCTGCATAGGGATCGATGATGTGGTTAATTTTGATTTTCTCGTGTCTAAGAGTTTCGCTGAAATGGTGATCGAAAGCTAGATGAACTCCATCAACATAGGGTAAATTGGTGCTAATATCGTTATTTGTTATTTCGATTTTCCCATCCTGCATATCTTTAGGATGCACGAATTTAATCTCGTCGATCATATCGAGTTCTTTGAGCAAAACGGCACAGACAAGACCGTCAAAATCGCTGCGGGTGACTAATCTGTATTTTTTAGTGAGTGGCATATGCTTCTGTGATAGGGAGGAACTGATCACCAGCTAATATAACGTATTACCCGATCGCTTTCCAATATGAACGCAGACCCTTACGCTTGGATAGAGAAGGCCCTAGACACAGTTCGCCGTGCCGATTGGTATCGATCGCCACAATCGATCGACAGTTCCCCTGGGCCTGTGGTAAAGTTATCGGGCCACAGCCTGATTAACTTTGCCAGCAACGATTATCTCGGACTTGCAGGGGATGACAGGTTAATTCAAGCTGCTATGACTGCAACTAAGGAATTTGGTACGGGTGCGACGGGTTCGAGGTTGGTCAGCGGACACCGCGATTTGCACCGACAGCTAGAACAAGCTATTGCTAATTTAAAACGAACTGAAGATGCTTTAGTATTCAGTTCGGGATATTTGGCGAATCTCGGGGCGATCGCATCCGTTGTCGGCAAGCGCGATTTGATATTATCTGACAAGTACAACCATTCGAGCCTGAAAAACGGAGCAACACTCAGCGGTGCAACTGCCATAGAGTACAGTCATTGCAATCTTGAGGATTTAACAGCAAAGTTAGAGCAAAATCGCGCGAGATACCGCAAGTGTTTAATTATTAGCGATAGCGTTTTTAGCATGGATGGGGATCTGTGTCCGCTGCCACAGTTGTTGGCTGTGGCCGAAACCTTTAACTGCATGGTATTAGTAGATGAAGCTCACGCTACAGGAGTTTTCGGTGCTAGCGGTGCCGGTTGTGCAGAACATTTCGGGTGTACGGGAACACCACTGATTCAAGTGGGTACACTCAGCAAAGCTTTGGGAAGTTTAGGTGGTTACGTTGCGGGTTCTGCTGCTTTAATTGATTTTCTGCGTAATCGAGCTGCGACTTGGATTTATACTACAGCACTGACGCCTGCTGATGCGGCGGCTGCTTTGGAAGCTGTGAGAATTGTACAGCAAGAACCAGAACGCCGAGTTCGGTTGCGACAAAATATCGAAACTTTCAAATATTGCGCGATTACCAATCACCAATTACCAATTACCAATTCCCTCTCCCCAATTTTCACTCTTCCGTTAAAAGATGCAGCCTCCGCTTTAACAGTCGGCAGCAAACTCAAGGAGATGGGTATTTTTGCTCCGGCGATTCGGCCTCCGACTGTAAGCGTGAGTCGAATTCGGATTTCGCTGATGGCAACTCACGAGCTCGCACACATTCAGCAGTTGGGAGAGGCGCTGAAGCAAGTTTTGAGTTTTGAGTAAATGTAGGGTGCGTACCGCGCACCGCTTGACTAAATGTAAATGTTGGGCATCGGGCATCGGGCATTGGGCATTGGGCATCGGGCATCGGGCATCGGGCATCGGGCATCGGCCTAATGACTTCTGATTGTCAAGATATCGCTATTGACTTATGACCAATCTTATACAGGAGTTTTGTCGATCGGTCAACAACTGTAAATTTTTTGTAAATTTAGATACTTTTTGGAATTTAGCGCTATATTAGAGAAGTAGCAGGTACACCAAATTTAATATAAGGAACGTCCACCATGAACACAAATCGTCAAAACGTAAAAAAAGTAGCAGAAACCCACCGGGCTAACATTCACAAGCAACTGATGCACCGCATAGAAGTAGCGAGATCCAGTGGCAATCAAGATTTGGTTCGGGTGCTTGAAGAGGAAATGAGACAGCTTTAAAGAAGCTGCAACTAGAATTTGCCCGTAGTTTGGTTTAGAGGGTTGTGCGAGAAATGCAGAATTCCGGCAACCGCTACCTGTGAAGTTTTGACTCCTCTCTTAGTTGGTAGGAAAAATCCCGGTTTCTTGAAGAAACCGGGATTTTTTATTGAGAAGGAAGAAGAAAGAGGAAACACTCCTGTACGCACAAACTCTATCTGTAGAGTGCGCCTCGTCCCAAAAAGATTTGCCAAAAATAGAATGTTATGTCGGTAAGTTGAATCAGATATTTATGAATTTGCTGAGCAATGCGATTCATGCCTTGAATTGCTATGACCAAAAACGCACCTCCGAGCAAATTAAAAATGACCATGGTACGATTACGATTTGTACTTCTATGCTGAATTAGGATGGGGTAAGAATCGGTGTGAAAGACAATGGGCTGGGAATAACAAGCTAGGTAAGAACCCATCGATTTAGTCCTTTCTTTACAACTGAACCTGCGGGTCAAGACACTGGTTTGGGATGATCTGATTACCTATCAGATTATGGTGGAGAAGCGCGGCGGAGATTTGAAGTGTTTATCACAGCCAACAGAACCGGGTGCATAATTTGTGATTGAGATTCCCATTAGGCTGAATAATCGGGTAGAGATGAAAGAAATTTAAGGGGAATTAAACAAAAAATTAGGGGAAAGCCTGGTAAAGTCTATAATCGCGATCGCACTTCCCCAATTTCTCTGTAATTTCTGAAGTCTCCCAAACACCGGACGACCTCGCTGAAGCCCTCAATAGTAGATTTTCAGTGGTTTGTCAACTTGTCAGTGTCCCGCACTGGTTAAGGTGAGGCGTGAGGGCGCGATCGCGCCCTCACCATGTGCCAATTGCGTAAGTTTTGAACTAATAATTAAGGACTAATGACTAATGATTATCTTCCTCCGACGACGACATTTTTAATCCGCAAATGGGGACCGCCGACGCTTACTGGCAAACCGCTCTGGCCATTTTTACCACAACCGCCGTAAGCATAAACCGAGTCGTTTCCTATAGACTCAATATCCTTTAAAGTCTGAAATACATTGCCACTTAAAGTGACATCGCTCACCGGTTCGGCTAATTTGCCGTCGCGAATCATGAACCCTTGAGCCGCCGCAAAGGTAAACATTTCGCCGTTGGTTTGTCCTCCCAACATCCGCACTGCATAAACTCCTTCGTCAATGTCCGCAACCATTTCGTCAAAAGAATGTTCGCCAGACTCGATCGCAGTATTAGTCATCCGCACCAAAGGCATAAAAGTAGCACTCAGAGCCCTGGCATTTCCCGTCGGACTTTCGCCCATTTTGCCCGCAGTCTCGCGATTGTGCATTCGAGCCGCTAAAACTCCATTTTTAATTAAATGCTTGCACTGAGCCGGCACACCTTCGTCGTCATATTTTAAAGTTCCCGGTAATCCCGGCACAGTGGCGTCGTCAATTACATTTAATTGTTCGATCGCCACAGGCTTGCCAAAAGTCAACAATTCCTGCATTTTTGGGTTTTCGTAAATGCCGTCTGCTTCCGACAAATGCCCGAAAGCTTCGTGAATAAAAACTCCCGACAAATAAGGGTCTAAAATCACCGGATACTGACCGCCTTTCACCGATTTTGCCTCTAGTTGGCCTACAGCTCGAACGGCAGCACTTTTAACACGATCTTCAATATTTGTCAAGACATTGTAATCCGATCGCGAGTGAATCGACTCAAACCCTTGGCGGACGACACCACCCTCGCCACGGGCGATCGCCCCGAAACGCCCGGTCACGTCCAAGCGCTCTTGAGCGATGCAAGTACCTTGAGAATTCACAAAATAAGTAATCCCAAATCTGTCGCTGTAACCTGCCATTGTCGTCTGAATTCGTGGGTCATAATCTAACAGCAACTGATTATAAGATTCGAGCAATTTCCGCTTTTCGGCTAGAGTAATAGAGCGCGGGTCGCGGCCCAATTCCACCGCTACATAATCTTGAATCGGGGTGACATCTGCTAGTAGAGTTTTTTCGCTGCCAACCAAACGAGACTGCACTACAGCTTCTTCAATGCGGTCTTTTAACTCATCTAAACCGTTAAAAGTTACAAAACTCCAGCCACCTTTGTGACAGGCGCGGATGCCGCCGGCGAGACTAAAACTGCGGTTGACAGCATCTAACTGAGGGCCGCGAAAACTAATCGCAGTTGACTCGCTTTGTTCGAGGCGAACTTCTAGATAATCTACGCGATCACGGTAAGGTGCGATCGCTTCCATCAACTGTTCTTGCATCAAATTGCCCCTATGAATGATTAGCCGTAGCGCTGAAAAAAATTATTGCTAATCCTATTTTAGCTAATAACTCCCCTCTTTCGGGTGCGCGTTCCCCCACCGCTGTGGTGGGGGATTATGGCGCGCCCTACCCGATAGAGGGCGAGTCAACCAATTTTAGATTTTAGATTTTAGATTTTAGATTGATCCCGTCCTCAGCCTGCGAAGGAATGAATCCGCGGGCTTTTTAGGAAAGATGCAAAGCTTTTTAAAGTCTCCGTCCTGAGTCTGCGAAAGAATGAATCCGGGGGCTTATGACCACATTACTTTCGGTCAGTCGATTGTAGATTTAAAACTTTTTCCATAGAATTAATGATGAGAGGCTTGGCGATCGCCCGCGTTCGACGGGCGTCCTCGAACACAAAAAACTCGCGCCCGCTTGCGAAAAGCCCGGTATGCCGAAAATTTTGGATTTGCCTAGAGAAATCAAACTAAACTAAATCTATCTAAAGACGTAAAAAAATACCTTAACCCCCCGCAGATGGAATACTTTAAGGTTAAAAAATTCCAAATTTCACCGTATTTAGCAGCTATTTCGGCATCAATAGCAATTTTGGTCGGAGTTGGCATTTTAGATCGATCGGAACAGCGGCGGTTTTTTCACTACAACCGCGCTACCACGCTCGATCGGCTCAGCACAGTCCGTTCTAAGCTGGAAGGATCTTTGAATTCCCGCCTGTTTTTGATGCGGGGTTTGGGGGCTTACCTTTCCAACAACCCAAACATCACCGAAGCCGAGTTTACAGCGACGGCGAGAATTCTGGTCGGACAGCAACCGGGCATTCGCGCGATAACTTTAGTTAAAGGCACAACGGTCGCTTACATTTACCCGCGGGAGGGAAATGAAGCGGTGATCGGGGTTGACTTGACGGCGCTACCCGAACAGCGGCAAATGGTCAAAGAGGTCATCCGAACCAGAAAAACTTTGCTTGCCGGGCCCGTGAAATTATTGGAGGGGGACGAGACTTTGATCAGCCGATCGCCGATTTTTCTCACACCCTCCGGCGCCGAGCCTGAAACAGGAGTTTACTGGGGCTTGACAGGTTTGATCATCGACAAAAATTCCCTGATTGAGGAAGCAGGACTCAACGACTCCTCAGCGAAGCTGCAATACGCTCTGCGGGGCAAAGACGGGACTGGAGCCTCCGGCCCAGTGTTTTTCGGTGACGAGTCAATTTTTCAACACCATCCCGTGCTGCTGGAAGTGACTTTGCCCAACGGTTCCTGGCAGTTGGCAGCAATTCCGGCAGGAGGATGGCTTGCGAATTCGCCGTTTCGGGGCTGGCTGCTTTTTGGAGGTGGCTTGCTGGCACTTTTGAGCGGGGCGGCGGTTTTTAACTGGGTGTACGGCCGTGCGAAACTGCGATCGAGCGAAGTTAAGTATCGGCAATTAGTTGAGAATGCTAACAGCATGATTGTGCAGTTAGACAGTGAAGGCAAGATTACTTTTTTTAACGAGTTTGCTGAAACTTTTTTCGGGTATTCAGAAGCAGAAATCATCGGCAAAAGTGCGATCGGCACAATTATACCGAAAACAGAGTTATTTGAAAGTGACCTCGCGACAAAGATTCGAGACTGTTTGGCACAGTCGCAAAAATACTTCCAAAACGAAAATGAAAACATCCGCAGCAATGGAGAAAGGGTGTGGATAGCGTGGACAAATAAACCTTTACTAGATGCGAAGGGAAATGTGGCAGGACTGCTTTGTATCGGGACGGATATTAGCGATCGCAAACAAGCTGAAATCGCTCTACAAGCTTCTGAATCGGAACTTCGAGCTTTGTTCGCTGCCATGAACGATGTAATTTTTGAACTCGATATTGAGGGACGGTTCCTGAAAGTTGCCCCGACCAATCCCCAATTATTATACCAGCCGACTGCAGAATTTGCAGGTCAAAAAATTAACGATTTATTCCCTCCAGAAAAGGGAGAATTTTTTCTGGAGCAAATTCGCAACGCCCTCGCTACAAATCAAACCTGTACTTTTGAATATCACCTGGAAATTGCCAGCGTACAAAAGTGGTTTGCCGGTACCATTTCACCACTGAAAGAAAAAACTGCTCTGTGGGTAGCCCGCGACATTACGGAGCGCAAGCAAGCTGAAAATTGGTTAACCGGTCAAAAACAAATTTTAGAAATGATTGCTAAGGGCGCTCCTCTTGGCGATACTTTAAATACCTTAGTTGAAATTATGGAGCTGCAATCTAGAGATATCATCGGTTCGATATTGCTTCTAGCTCCAGACGGCAAACATTTACTGCACGGAGCCGCGCCCAGTTTACCCGACAGTTACAATGCTGCTATTCATGGCAGACCCATCGGCCCGGAGGTAGGCTCCTGCGGCACTGCTGCGTTTACCCGCCAACAGGTGATCGTTACAGATATTGCCAGCGACCCTTTGTGGGAAAATTATCGAGATTTAGCCTTGAGTTTTGGACTGAGGGCTTGCTTGTCTACTCCTATTTTCTCATCTCAGGGTCAAGTTTTGGGAACTTTTGGAATGTATTATTCCCAACCGTGCCACCCCCCAATTGTTGATCTGCAATTGATAGAAGCCGCGATGAATTTAGCAGGAATTGCGATCGAACGCAACCAGGCAGAAGAAAGTCTGAAACAGCTCAATCAAGAACTAGAA
The DNA here is from genome assembly GCF_036701705.1 of Microcoleus sp. w1-18aA5. Lineage (NCBI taxonomy): Bacteria > Bacillati > Cyanobacteriota > Cyanophyceae > Oscillatoriales > Microcoleaceae > Microcoleus > Microcoleus sp. w1-18aA5. Next base: position 50,510 of record NZ_JAUPTE010000041.1, read on the forward strand.
AATAGAGTCAAAGATAGAACTGCTCAATTGATGCAAACTGAAGAACGCTGGCAGTTAGCACTCAAAGGCAACAATGACGGCATTTGGGACTGGAACTTGCAAACAGGGGAACTATTCCTGTCCGATAGATTTAAAGAAATAACTGGATACGAACACAGCGAAACTCTCGATTACTTTGACGAATTGAACAGGGGTACGCATCCCGACGATTTAGCCTTAGTAATGCAAGCTCTCCAAGACCATTTAAACAAGAAAACGCCGCATTACATCATCGAATACCGCTGCTGGTGCTACAACAGCGCCTACAAATGGATATTGAGTCGGGGACAAGCTTTGTGGGACGTATCTGGAAAAGCAGTCCGCATGGTTGGTTCAATTACTGACATTACGGAGCGCAAACAAGCAGAGGAAGCACTACGGGAAAGCGAGGCAAGATTCCAAAAGCTGTCGGGTAATGTGCCGGGAGTAATTTATCAATTTGTATTGCGTACAGATAGCTCTTTCAGTTTCCCTTACATGAGTCCGGCTTGCCGAGAAATGTTTGAGCGAGAAGCCGAAGCTGTTATGCAAAATGCGGCTTTGATTACAGATTTAATTCATTCCGATGACCGCCAAAATCATGACCAATCCGTTGCTATTTCAGCCCAAACTTTGCAACCTTGGCACTGGGAAGGACGATTCGTACTACCTTCCGGCAAAATTCGATGGTTTCAGATAATTTCGCGTCCTGAAGCTAAAGAAAACGGTGATATTATTTGGGACGCTATCGCGGTTGATGTTACGGATCGCAAACAAGCTGAGTTAGCTTTGCAAGAAAGTCAGCAGTTCATTCAAAAAGTAGCATCGGCTACTCCCGGTATTTTGTATCTCTACGACTTGGAAGAACAGCGAAATATCTACACTAATACTTCAATGATCGAGCTTTTGGGCTATACCAGCGACGACATTACAGCGATGGATTCGTCACTGATGCCTCAGTTAATACACCCGGAAGATTTGCCTAAAATCGTGAAACATCACGCCAGCTTTGCAGGAATGGAAGATGGCCAAACTAGAGAAATTGAGTACCGGGTGCAGGCAGTAGACGGTCAATTTTTGTGGCTGCAAAGTCGCGATACTATTTTTAGTAGGAATGGGGAGGGTCAGGCTAAGGTAATAATTGGAGTTTCCCAGGATATTACGACTCGCAAGCAAGCAGAGGAAGCACTGCGACAAAGCGAAGCGCGAGAAAGAGAAAAAGCTCGAGATTTAGAGTCGGCGCTCCTGGAATTGCGCTCTACTCAAACTCAGCTCATTCAAACTGAAAAAATGTCTTCTTTGGGGCAATTAGTTGCCGGGATTGCTCACGAAATTAATAATCCAGTTAACTTCATTTACGCTAATATTGATTATCTCAACCAGTATACAAAACAGTTGCTCGATCTGGTGAGTCTTTACGAACAGGAGTATCCCGAACCTAATTCACAAATTGTCGATCGCATTCAAGAGATTGATTTGGACTTCATGGCTGAGGATTTAAGAAAACTTGTGGGCTCGATGCAGGTAGGAACCGAGCGCATCCGGCAAATTGTTTTGTCCCTCCGAAATTTCTCGCGGCTGGACGAATCGGCAATGAAGCCGGTCGATATTCACGCGGGAATTGAAAGCACTTTGTTAATTTTGCAGCACCGCTTGAAGAGTCGGGAGAGTCGCCCGGAAATTGAAGTAGTTAAGGAGTTTGGAAAACTGCCACTGGTGGAGTGCTATGCGAGCCAACTGAATCAGGTGTTTATGAATATTATTGCTAATGGCATTGATGCTATTGAAGAACGATATCATCAGTTATCGGTTCCACAATCAGAGACAAAGAGTGGACGGATTGCTATTTCCACAGGTGTAACTCCCCAGAACACTGTTAGGGTAGAAATTTCGGACAACGGTACGGGAATTCCCGAGGGGATAGTCGATCGCATTTTTAACCCGTTTTTTACTACAAAAGCTGTGGGCAAAGGTACGGGTTTGGGAATGTCTATCGCGCACTCGATTGTGGTGGAAAAGCACCAGGGCAAGATTGACTGTATTTCGTCCATAGGATGGGGGACAACTTTTAAGATTGAGATTCCGATCCACAAAGTGGATAAATACTAGAGTGCGCCAGTCGATTTGAGATTTGAGATTTGAGATTTGAGATTTGAGATTTGAGAATTAACTCCACAGTGGTAGGGTTCGTCAGTCGATTTGAGATTTGAGATTGAGTCCACACTGCTAGTATGCGTCAGCAGTTATTGATTTTCAGGCGCGCCGCGATAAGCTGACGCACCCTACAAGTTAACGACTAAAATAGACTGAAGCTGCTAACGAAGCGGTGCTGCATCAAACCTTTAATTGTATAAAAATTGACATGATGGGATTAATCCTGGAAGCCCTGCAAGCAATGGGACACAATGTCCGCTGGATGTCTTGGAATTTGTTTTTGGGTTTAGTACCGCTGGGCCTGAGTTTTTGGCTGTTCCGCAAACCTCGATCGCGCTGGCTGCTGTGGGGTACGGGCATTCTCCTGGGCGCTACTTTTTTGCCCAGTATGCGCCATGTTTTAGGCTATCTGAAGCATATTGTGCAAGATGTGGGCAAAACTTACGTTTTGGGGGCGATCGTGATTACGCTGGCATTGATGGCTGTAGACATCTGGGTACTGCGGCAGCGCGGAGTTCGCTCTCTCCGGTGGTGGGGCGGCTTTTTCTGGTTTATCGCATTTTTGCCCAATGCGCCCTATGTTTTAACTGATATCATTCACCTGATCGAGCAGATTAAAGAGGGGAACTCGGTGTGGACTGTGACTCTAGCTTTGATCCCGCAGTATCTGGCGTTTATGCTGATCGGGTTTGGGGCTTACGTGCTGTCGGTGATGAATCTGGGTTACTATTTGAAGCAACAGGGTTGGAGTAAATTTATCCTGGGAACAGAGATAACTATACACGCACTTTCGGCGATCGGCATTTATTTAGGGCGATTTATCCGCTTCAACACTTGGGACATTCTTACTAACCCCGATGCGCTGGTTAACACAGTAATGAACGATTTGATAGGCAAGCGTCCGGTTTTAGTAATGGCTGTAACTTTTGTAGTGATTGCTGTTTTGTATTGGCTAATGAAACAAGTAATTTTAGGGATTAGCCAGCGATTTTACAGCAGCAAATTGCAGTCGGACTTTTCCGGCGAAAGCGCCACTCCTTCTGATCCCATCGATTTGAGATTTTAGATTTGAGATTAAACGATTGACTCCACAGATGAATCTAAGAGCTTGAACTAAGCTCCCAAAATTTTTCTCACCAGTTAACTAGGAAAACAAGTTTCCGTCTGTGGGTGAGACAATTTTTTTCGCTAAACTCCGAAATAAATTACTGCTGCAGTTTGTCACAAGACTTGATATGTTAGAACAGTCAAAGTAGTTTTGTAAACAGCAAAGATGAATCGATTTGACCGTCAGTTGTGGCAGAGATTTATTGCGATCGCTCAACCTTACTTTTATCCTTTAGAGCCTGGGGGAGGCAGGGTATTTTTGGGATTAGTGGCGCTGTTGTTGATATTTCTCTTCGCTGCGATGTTTGTGTTCGTCAGTGCTGTATGTTTGGGTACTCAAGTCTTATTTCCCGAGGCTTTTAATGGGGTTGCGGCTGGCTTAGCTACTTTGATCAAAGGAATTATCTACTCACCGACAATTGCGATCGTTGGTTTAATGCTAATCCTCCCGCTGGCTGCTTTTTTTTATTTCAAAAGCAAATTGATACCGCGCTGGAAACAGTGGATAATGTTAGCTCTGCTGCTATTCTTGTCACTGTCTGTTAGCGGAATTAACGTAGTCATTAGCTATATTAGTAATTTTTTTACGACCGCACTGTCTGAAAAAGATCATATTACTTTTTGGCGGTTTATGTGGGTTTATGCTGGAGTTTTTATTATCAGTACCCCGATAGTTGTTATTTACGGCTATACCCAAGATAAACTGGGATTGTACTGGCGAGAATGGATGACTGAGAGTTTCCTGGGTAGTTATTTTCAAAACCGCGCTTATTACGAAATTAACTCTCAGAAGGAAATCGACAATCCCGACCAGCGGATTGCTGAAGATATCAAATCTTTCACTAGCACAAGTTTAGAGTTTTTGCTGCTGATATTGGGAGCAGTTATCGATATTATTTCTTTTACAGGCATTCTGTGGTCTATTTCCAAAAGTCTTTCGATCGGACTAATTATTTATGCTGTCTTTGGCACGACAGTCATGGTATTTTTTGGCAAAAGGTTGATATTTTTGAACTTCAATCAGCTCTGCAAAGAGGCTGACTTTCGCTATGGATTGGTTCACATTCGGGACAATGCAGAATCAATTGCTTTTTACCGGGGAGAAGCACAGGAATCTGTTCAGGTGAAACACCGATTTTTAGAAGCAGTTCGGAACTTTAATTTCCTAATTGGTTGGCAGCGGAATCTGGGATATTTTAGAGTTGGCTATAGATATGCGACTTATATTATTCCCTCTTTATTCCTGGCTTCTATCTACTTTGCAGGTGAGATCAGATACGGCGATATTACTCAAGCTGAATTTGCTTTTCGTCAGGTTTCTGAGGCTTTTTCTTTCGTTGTATATAGCATTGAAAGCTTGAGTTTGTTTGCAGCCGGAATTAATCGTCTAGCCACGTTTAATGAGTCCTTAAGATGTGATAAAAGTCCTGTTCAACTCGACTTCAGAACAATCGATACAGTTATAAGTTCGCAATTGAAACTGGAACACGTTACTTTAGATACTCCGCACCATCAAAAGACTTTGATTAGGGATTTGTCGGTAGCCGTGCCGCCCGGTGAAGGACTGTTAATTGTCGGTCAAAGCGGTGCTGGGAAGAGTTCTTTGCTGCGGGCAATTGCGGGCTTGTGGGAATCGGGAACTGGCCGTTTGGCGCGGCCGGAATTGGAGAAAATGCTGTTTTTGCCACAGCGTCCTTATATGATTTTGGGTAGTTTGCGATCGCAACTTCTCTATCCCAACAGCAGGAGCGAGGTTGATGAGGAAAAATTGCGCCGCGTTTTGGCATCAGTAAATTTAGCAGATTTGCCGGACAGATTGGGCGGTTTTGATGCGGATTTAGATTGGGGTGAGATTTTGTCGCTGGGAGAACAGCAACGTTTAGGTTTTGCTAGATTGTTATTGACGGAACCGAAATACACTATTTTGGATGAGGCGACCAGTGCTTTGGATTTGAAGAACGAGCAACATTTATACGAGCAGTTGCAAGCCACTAAAACTACGTTTGTGAGTGTCGGTCACCGATTGAGTTTAGTGAAATATCACCAACAGGTTTTGGAACTTCTGGGCGATGGGAGTTGGCGGCTGCTTTCGGCGCAAGAATACCGCGCTAGTGCGACAAATTTTAGCTGATACAGCCCTGCTTTCAAGAATTGTGAATTTACCCGGTTGTTGGTTCGCGGTGGGTTGTGGTGCGGTTGGAGATTTATAGTTGGTTGCTATAAATTAAGCGTCGCGCCTCCACTCTACAATAGGTTTTAGGGGTAGGGAAATAGCAACAATTAATGCAGATTAACTCCCCCCTTTCTCAGAGAGCATTCCACTTTTGCAGTCAGTATAAATACTCAGACTATTGTCTGGCTAAGCTGATGGCATAATAGAAAGCAGATAAATTACCATAATCCAAGTTCGCATGACCCCAGAAGAACAGCAGAAGATCAAAATAAATCTCCAAGAAATAGCAGAGATCCTTTATAAGAATACCCCAGTAGACAATCTACAAAGCTTTGAATCCATAAGCTGTTGCACATTTAAACTGTGATACAAGCATTCCCCTTATTTTTAATTTTGCGACCCCATTTAATTATTAATTGCCCTTCATTTAAGAGGCGGTGCAATAAATACTCTAGCTCTTCAATAGATGTAAAAAGTCGATTGGTAATATATTCTTTTGCCGAATGCCATACTAATTCAATTAAGTTATAGTCGGGGCTGTATTCGGGGAGAAATTCTAAATGAAGGTTAGGCATTTCTGTTTCAATTATTTTCAGGTACTCTTGTTTCTTGTGAAAACTAGCATTATCAAGGATAATCACTATTTTGGTTCCTTTTTCCGCAAATTCTGAGGCTTGATTACCTGCTGATACCATTCATTAATTAGCTCTTCATGAAAGAGTTTTAGCACTTGATAAAAATTATATGAGTTGCCTTTTTTAAGGAACTCTACCCACCTTTTTTTATCCGAATTTATCACTCCTCCCATTACATTAACTCTGCCTTTTCTTCTGTCTCCTCGAACCTTGTTTCGGCTGCCTTTTTTACACCAGTTCTTTCTTCTGGTGACTCTTAAACTAAATCCACTCTCGTCCCAAAACCATACCTGTAATCGTTCTGGCGATTCTTTTTCTATTTTTAAATATTCGGCTATCTTTATTTTAAACGCTGTTCTTTTTTCAGTATTTCTCTTGGACTCTAGGCTATACTTAGCCCAGATGTAAACATACTTTTTTTTCTTTAAAATCCTCCGAACTTGTCCTCCACTTAATTTTATCCCTGTGGATTCCTCTAAGTATGTTGCTAATCTCTGCGCTGTCCATCGGCCAAAATCATATCCTAATTCTTGAGGGTCTTTTTCTTAGTCTCTAATAATATTTCTATATATTTATCTGTGGCTTTTTTGTGATTTCCCTTCATCCTCTCATCTATTAGACTTTCTAAATTGTCGGGATCTCCCTTTATACACCAATAAGATACTTTGTTTACTGAGCAGCCCAAAAAATCAGCAATTTTAGATTGTGTCTTGCCGTCATTGAGCAATAACAAAATTAGAATTCTTTCTCTAATATTTGCCTTTTCTTCCTCTCTTAAGGCTTTTTGTAGTTTCTCTATTTGTTGGGGATTGAGATGATTTTTAGCTGGCATTTTTGTATATTTTGATTAAACTCATTTTTTATTATACCCAATTTAAAGGCACAACAGCTTAATTGCTACTCTCTTGAGGGAGGTTCAAGAGGATAAACCCTCTACATATCAAGGTTTCCGTGGCGTTGTCACCCCGTCAATTCCCAGATTCAGTTTGGCACTGTTTGAGGACAGCAGGAGGAACCGCCGCAGTCAGCAAACATTTTCCCAGCCGTTGATTGAAGGTTCTCCGAGACGATCGACTCATTTGACATCTAAATTATCAGCGATCGTATGAAAACAGGATTATCAGCAACAACTCAGCTAAAACATCTGGCGCTAAACTGCTAGAGAACTGATATCGTGTCCGATCGATTAACCATAATATCCCCGTCGGGGCGGGTTTTTGAGATTGTCAATTGATAATGCCGTACTCAGGGCTATTTCATTCTAGTGTAAGGCCTGATAGAATAACAGATTAATCTCACTGAGGGTTCAGGTCAAAATGTCC
>NZ_JAUPTE010000042.1:0-30534 GCF_036701705.1 Microcoleus sp. w1-18aA5
TGGCTCAAGCCCAACGTCTGGCGGGATTTGGCCTTAAACTAATTAAGGAGTTGTTTAGAATGAAATAGCCCTGCCAGCAATTCCGTTATAAAATCAGCAAAAACCAATCAACCTCTGCCGAGTAATCCTATTGTAAAATCGCCCGAAAAATCTCCTGCTGTGCAGCCGTCTCAACCTAAAATTATCAAACGTTCTGCTAAGCAAGCCAAACCTGTACAAGTCAGCCGAAAAACTGTAGCTGGCGCAAGTTTTTATATCACAACTATTGACGTCGCAGACCCGGAAATTTATCTCACAATTGGGTTAGCTAATGATGCAGCTTTTGCAAATACTTCTAAAGTAACGCGGGGCGACGAGCCTTTTGAAAATATGGTGTCGCGTTACCGGGCTGCTGTTGTTGCTAACGGGACTTTTTTTGGTAAAGATGAGCAGAAATCTGTGCTGGGAAATATGGTGGCAGCGGGTAAGTTTATGAAATACAGCAGATGGGAAAATTACGGCACGACTTTGGGAATTAAAGCGGGAAATCAATTGGAAATGGTGACGGCTAGAACTGAAGGTAAGCCGGATTGGAGTCAATATTGGTTTTCTCTGACCAAGAATTTCAAAGGTGGTACCCGCCACGTGATTTATCCGTGGAATCAATTCTTTAATCGAAAATCGAAAATCCTCAAGAAAGAGCATTTATCTCGCGCAAGTCAATCTAAAATCTAAAATCTAAAATCTAAAATCGATTGACTTGCGGGCCGAGATTGGTTAAAGGGGGGAAGGTTTGGCTGTCTCCTTTATCGGAAGGTTTTAAAGATGCTGGTGTTTTGGGCGTGGGTTCGAGAACGGCGATCGGCTTTCCGGCTTCGAGAGATAAGTTATTTTTGGTGACTTTTCTTGATAGTTTGTCTTTGGAAGCAGAAGCTAAAGTTATGCAGGCGATCGGCTGTTTTGAAGCGATGAATTTGGACGGGGGTGCTTCGGTGAGTTTGGCTCATCAGGGGCAGATTTTATTGCCGCCGGGACGGAATTTGACGAATGTACTGGTGGTTTACGATAAAGAATATCCGGCGCCGGCTCAGTTAAAACAGTCTTGGGAACGCTTTCAAAAGGGCTCTCGACCAACGCCGGACAAATCAGTGTTTTTTGATTGATCTAGCAGCAGGAAGTTCGGCAACGCGCAGTGAATCGGGATCTAACGGATGGCAGAAAGAACGAAAAAGGAAGAAGGAATCGAGGGAGCATCCAGATTTTGGGTAGTGCACCCTCGGGAGGATGAGAAAATTAGAGACAATGCTATAACCAGTGGTTGGGATACGTCCTTTCTGCGGCTAAATTATTAAAGATGACGGCGCACAAGACCAAGATTATTGAGCCCTCAAAAGCAGGTGTTAGCAAAAATTTCCAGTCTGGTTGGGTCATCATGACAACTAAGGCAACTGCTCCCGAAGGGGGATGTAGAGTTCTGGTAATCTGCATAATTCCGATCGCACTAGAAACAGCCATTCCCATCGCCCAGGGAGAAGAACCGACAAAATGCAGAATGATTAAACTGGTGAGAGCAGCTAAGAAATTCCCCCCAATGACATTCCGGGGTTGAGCCAAGGGGCTGTCAGGGACACCAAATATCAGAACGCTTGTAGCGCCAAACGGAGCCATTAGTAAAGGAGAATTAGTTTTTATAGCAAGATAGGACGTTGCAGTAATTGCCAAAAAACTACCAATCCAACTCCAAAAAATATGCCGAGGATGAGGTCTGTCTATGGGGCAGCTCAATGGACACGATCGCCATCTTCCAAAGGTTTTAAACCAATAACTTTCCCATTTCAGTTGAATTTTTTTAGGGTCAATCATAAATCAGGTTACTTGATAACCAGGCTTCTTAAATTGTCTGAACTAGCCTCCGGTAAAGTTAAGATATCATAACAATTGGTCAAAAAGTAGTTAAAAGCACAGATTTTTTACTTCTATGCCGATCAAGCTGCCGCTAACCACTCGGTTGGAACTCACATCTTGCACCATTCTCAAGAAAAGGCAAGATGCCTGTTCCACAAAGAGTAGATTTTCCTCTTGTGGAACGGGTCCCAGAGCCCGTTCATCAAAGGCTTATTGACAATGGTGCAACATCTCAGTTGGAACTGACTAGCGAGTTTGGTCGGTTTGGCAACAGACGTTATCGGCAGTCGCAAAACTTCACCGTTAGCCGTCAGAGTTATTGATGAGGGTAAAGCTAGAGGTTATTTGTAAGGTGCGAGGCCCAGTAAGCGTAAGCTGGATTGGAGTCAATATTGGTTTTCTTTGACTTGCGGGCCGAGATTGGTTAAAGAGGGGAAAGTTTGGCTGTCTCCTTTATCGGAAGGTTTTAAAGATTCTAATGTTGTGGGCGTGGGTTCGAGAACGGCGATCGGCTTTCCGGCTTCGAGAGAGAAGTTATTTCTGGTAACTTTTTTTGATAGTTTGTCTTTGGAAGCAGAAGCTAAGGTTATGCAAGCGATGCGTCCCGCCCTCGCCCGTGCTACGGCTGTTTTGAAGCGATGAATTTGGACGGTGGTGCTTCCGTAGGTTTGGCTCATCAAGGGCAGATTTTATGGCCGCCGGGACGGAATTTGACGAATGTCCTGGTGGTTTACGATCGCGAATATCCAGATCCTGCTCAATTAAAACAGTCTTGGGAACGCTTTCAAAAGGGTTCTCGACCAACACCGGACAAATCAGTGTTTTTTAATTGAATCGGCAATTACTATAATAGGAAGTAAGCTTTTGCAGGCAAAGATTATGACAGCAACAAAAGAAAGAACCTGGACAGTCGAAGAATATCACCGCATGATTGAAGCTGGCATTCTCACTGAAGGTGATAAGATTGAATTGCTAGATGGGAGAATTGTTGAAATGAGCGCACAAACTCCACCCCATGCTGCTACAACCCAACGCAGCGATCGATATCTACAACACCTGCTAAGAGATTTAGCAGCAATTCGCGTGCAGTTGCCAATTACTTTAGCAACTTCGGAACCGGAACCAGATATAGCAGTTGTTTGTATCGATCCGGGAGATTATCGCGACCATCACCCAAATCCTAGCGAAATCTTGCTGTTAATTGAAGTTTCCTACTCGACCTTACAAATTGACCGCCGGGAAAAGGCACCGATTTATGCTAGAGCAAATATCCCTGAATATTGGATTTTAGATGTAGCTGCGCGCGAGGCATATATTTACCGGAATCCTGCACCGGGAGGCTATCAATCTGAGATAGTTGTTGCAGATAATGCTGTGATTAGAATGCTAGCTTTTCCTGAGATTGAAATTAGTTTTTCAGAACTGTTTTTGCCTGTTTAGTTTTAGTTTTTTTGAGCTTTAACCGCAGATGGGATCAGACAAACGCAGATGGACGCAGATAAAGAGTTAAAACCAAGATTTTTGGGAGTGGTTTAAATTTCAAAGTCGTGGTAAAATGGAGAAATGAATTCAATGGCGTTTTATTTAAAATATTGAATTATTAGACCGACTTCGGCAGTTATCCCCTGCTGAGAAGTTTCAAACAATGCAGTTCTTAATGGCTGAATTCGCGAAAGAAGAAATGTTAAAGCCATTGGATAATGGCGCGGGTTATCGTGTTTGGTCGCCTTATGATTATGGTGATGCTGCTCAGAAATTAATGAGCTTATTAGAACAAGAAGAAGCGCAAGAAGAAAATGTGAAATGCTCTTAGCTGTTTCACCAGAAAGCTATAATTGAGGAAATTATTTGTAATGTTAGAATTCTCTTTAGAAAATCTTTCCGAAAAAATACATTCCGGCAAGACAAAAGATTATTTTCAAGAAGTTCTATCTTCGTACCACAATGGCAACTATCGTTCCGCAGTGGTAATGCTTTGGTCTGTCGCTGTTTGTGACATAGTTTATAAACTTGAATATCTTATTGATTTATATCAAGACAAAGATGCCAAATCAATTCTTAATGACCTTACAAAATTACAAAAGGATAATCCCAAATCATCCTCTTGGGAAGTTAAACTGATTGAGGATACCCATGCAAAGACAAATCTGTTGGATAACTCAGAATATGAAAATCTGCTATATCTTCAAAAGCAACGCCATCTATCCGCTCACCCTATATTAGACTCAGATAGACAATTACATACACCTAACAAAGAAACTGTGAGGGCGCTGATTAGAAATACTCTGGAGGATTTGCTTATAAAGCCGCCTTTCTACACGAAAAAAATAATTGACGAACTTTTAGAGGATATTGCGGAAGCAGCGCCAGCACTTAAGACTACACAAAAAGTAAAAAAATATCTAGAAAGTCGATATTTAAGTAAACTTAAACCTGAAGTTGAACTTTCTATTTATAGAAGTTTGTGGAAGTTGGTATTTAAGCTGGACAACGAAAAGTGCAGAAAAAACAGAGTTATCAATTTGCGAACACTTGAGGTAATCGGAAATCGGCACCCCGAAAGTATTCTCAACCAAATAAAAGGAGAGAAAGACTATTATAGTAATGTTTCATCGAGTCCGCGCACTTTGGATTCTTTAGTAATTTATTTGTCACAAAATCATAAAATTTATTATCTTCTTAATGTAGAGGCGATACTTAAAATACAGCATAATGTTAAAACTACTAACACAAGCAAAATCTTTGGATGGTTTGTGAAGAATAATTTAGATGTACACTATCAAGACATCTTATCTTTGATAGAAAACGATATTAACTTCAATTTTACGGAGGGAGAATTAAATTTTTTGCTTAAGACACCTGATACAGAAGAGTGGCAACATTTATTTTGTCGCATACTATCTAGTTATTACTGTGCTAGCACAGGATTTGATGAGGCAAACTCTCGATTTCAGGAAGCCATATCTCCTTACCTTGAATTCTTTAATAAAGAGGCAATAGTGTTTTTGATTGAGCAAATTGAACAAAATAAGCAGGTATATGGGCGCCGAAAAGCAAAAGAAGAACACAAAGAAATCAAGGAAAAGCTTTTTCAATTACACGGACAGGAATTCGACTTGAACCCTTACCCAAATTTCAAGGGAACTGTGATGGAAGATGAAGGCTAAGTCAGCTAACTAATCAAAAAACCTCCTCATCCGCTTTCGACGGATAAACCCACGACCCAATCAGCCCGCATAACTCCCCTAGTTAATAGTTTGTGGGTAAGTCCTGTGTTCGCTACGGAGAGTTTTCCCACTCGGCGGTAAGCTTGCGGAAATTGTATTGAGACGCGCCGGGGTGACAAGTAACGCAACTGCTGATATTTGCGGGTTGGGACAGCTTGACTTTGGGGTGCAGTGCTTTGAAATAGCGAGAACTGGCGACTCGATAGGCGAGTTCTTCGTCTTTGGCTTGGGGACGGGAAAAAGTTTGCAGGTAGTTCCACACTAGCAGGCGGGGCGGGTCTACTAGCAGTTTGATGGTTTGTCCGTAGTGTTGGGGATCTTGCAGCAATCTGCGCCAAGTTTCTGTAGGTAATACTTGCGGCGGTAAAGCGATGTGACAGGTGGCGCAGTTTTCTAGGTACAGTTGCTGTCCGAGTTGGTAGGGTTCGGGGATGCGATCGACCGTACCAGTATCCTCGATCGAAGACACCTGAGCAAGTCGCTCCGGAGTGCGAGAGTAAGCAGTCTGAGCAGCAACCCATCCGCCGCAGGTACAGCAGATAATTATCAACAATAGCAACGTTGAGTAAAGCCCCCGCAAGCCTACTCTGCGACGTTTGCGGGGTTTTTCCTGTTTCATAATTCTGAATTTATTTTTGGTTAAATTACTGGTATGCTCATGCCTTCGCGGGCTAAGCAGCTATTGGCGAACGCTGCCTGCACCTCTGCTTCTGTACGATCAAGAAAATTGTCGTCGTGGCCCGGATCATGGTGAAACATCACGATTTTTTTGACTCCAGCAGCTTTCGCTATTTCTACTCCTGCTTGCCAAGTCGAGTGTCCCCAGCCGACTTTTGGGGTTTTGAAGTCGTAATACTCTTCGTTGGTGTAGTTGGCGTCGTAAATCAGCACGTCGGCGTTGCGAGCTAGGTGTAACACGTTGTCGTCGAGGCGATCGGGAAAATGTTCTGTATCGGTGCAGTAGACGGCTGTGTGTCCCTCCCAGGTGACTCGATATCCGATCGCCGTATTAGGATGGTTCAGCAGTGCCGTTTCTATTTTCACATCGTCGAGTTCGATAATATCCCCAGGGGTCAAATCGTTGAATTTGAGGTCGGACTGCATGACTTGGATGGGGACGGGAAAATTGGGGTGCACCATTTGGTCAGCAAGACGGTGTTTGATGGTAGTGCCGTTGGGGGCGATCGCACCGTAAATGTGAAAGCAGTTCCCTGGGATAAAGGCGGGAGTAAAGAACGGAAAGCCTTGAATGTGATCCCAGTGAGTATGACTGAAAAACATATGGGCTTCCACCGGCATTTGCCGCAGCAGATTGAGGCCCAGAACTCGCAGGCCCGTACCGCCGTCAAAAATCAGGCGTTTTTTGCCCAAGCGCATTTCTACACAGGAGGTGTTGCCTCCGTAGCGCAGTGTTTTGGTGCCGGGGGTGGCGATGCTGCCCCGCACGCCCCAAAACTGAACGACAAACTCGGTCAAAGGACTATTTTCCATAGTGGCTTTGCGATCGGAAGGCTGTGGATTGGGTAGAGAGGGTGCGGAATCTGGCATTTTTTTTAGTTTTGGCGGCAGGAACTTGGGAGTTGAAATCTTAGTTTTTACTTTTTAGTTTTTAGCAATCTGTACTATAATAAAGCCCTTGATCGGGAAACTATTCGAGTGCCTAATACTTGGGCTGTTAGAATTCTCAACCTTACCGATTCGTGTAGGAGACGTCACGCTTAAGAGATTATTTTTTGCATCATGCGGGCTGCCCGCCGTGTTATGTGTTCTGAGATTAAGATAGCGCCGAATAAGAGTGTTCGGGTAAAACTTCCTCCGCCGTATAACTCATTCTCCAGAGGTAGAATTTGCGCTTCATCTTACTCTATGAGTAGTATTTTTTTCAAGATTGGGGCCGGGGCGGGGTTTTCAGGAATGCTGTTCCGGTGAGTCGGCATTCACGACTGATTTGACATTCTACCCATCTGTTCCTCGACTGCATCGCCTCACGTGCAGCATCGCCTTAAGTTCTGCCCCCTGAGTTTTTAGTCGGGTTGCAGTCGAGGAGTGCGGGCTAGGGGCTTATTTGCGATCGGCTGCGATGCACTTTTCCACTAAGGGCATTACTTGATCGACATCTTGCCAACCCAGAATTTCCGTGACTTTTTTCTCCAAATTTTTGTAGGTTCTAAAAAATTCGGCTATTTCGTCCAAGCGGTGGGGGGCTACGTCTTTGAGGGACTTATAGTGAGCATAGCGGGGGTCTTTGTCGGGAACGCACAAAAGTTTTTCGTCCCTGTCGCCTCCGTCGATCATTTCCAGCATTCCGATCGGACGGGCTGCGATTATGCACCCTGGAAATGTGGGCTCATCCATCATCACCATGCCGTCGAGGGGGTCGCCATCATCGGCTAAGGTATTGGGTATGAAGCCGTAGTCACACGGATATTGGACTGAGGAAGAAAGCACCCGATCGAGAGCAAAGGCTTGTAAGTCTTTATCAAATTCGTACTTGTTTTTGCTACCGGCGGTAATTTCGATGAGGACGTTGAGCAGTCCTGGTTTCGGCTGTGCCGGAATTAGCGATAAGTCCACAACAATATCTCCAAGTTAACAGATGATTGGGATGAGTGCTACTTGCCAAATCCCTTTGATAGCATTTTACGGGCGATCGGGATCGATGCTGCATGAGATTGACCGAAAGCGGGGGAGTGTGTCGCCGGCTGGGAGAATACACGCTTTCGGGCGAGACGCCCATCCCACACAAGAGAGAGGGGACGGGCGGGGCGCCGATCCCACAGTTTGAGAGGGGAATGGTTTGTTTGGGCGAGGGAGATATTTTCAGAACCATTTATTCTGTTTACCGTCTGTCAAAATTATTTTAATTTTCAAACCCAACCACTGGCTCAGTTCTGTTGCTAACCACTTGATTTCTGATTCACTTAGTCCCTCCTTCTCTCCTAACTGATATTTGTGGTTGCCTGCTTGAACTATCATCTGATAGACTTTCCCTAATCTCACTTCCGAGTGGCCCTTCTGCATAAGTAATGATGCCGCTTGATATAACTCTCTAGGGATTGAAAAAGCAAAAATCATAACTTTTATAACTTTTACACCAATACCGCTGTTTCTATATTCACGTTGTTGAATTTCCAAGTGGCAAATCTCGTTTCTGGGAGATGGCTTGGCATGATTCCATCTCAACCCCAGTAGATGGCTGCTACAGGAGATTTGCTGGCGATCGATTCTGAGGCGCCTTTCTCGAAATAGTGCAAATATCAACTTTAGTCCTGCCATACATAACAAACTTCCTGATATTATTATAAAAAATTGGGGATTTATCTTTAACGCATCGCTCAACATATCCCTTGCTATAAATGAGACAGGACTCGCAGATACCACAGCCGAAAGCGTGGCAATTAAACCAAAACCGATGCCTTTTGCCGGAATTACAATTTCTATAAACTCCGAATTTTTTGTAAGTTTAATATCGCTGCCTTGTGGCTGCAGCACCACCATAGGACTTTTGTTGATAAGGTGGGGATTTTTAAGCCCTCGCCATGCTTGCCTAGCCGAAGATAACCGTTTGGACAAACTTGGTTCTGTCATCCACTCCAGCCAATCTATTAAATTAGGATTGACCTGCGGTACCCGATCGGCAAATTGAATTTTCAAATCCTGCTGCGACAGTTCGGTGGGATGCAAACCCGTTACCAAATAAATTAAAGTTGCACCTAAACCGTAGAGGTCAGAAGCCGGAACCGAGCGCCCGCCAAATTGTTCGGGTGCCATATACCCGTAAGTTCCCACTACTGTAATTGTGCCGCCAAATTTTGCAGCTTGGTTCTGCACAGAACCGAAATCAACTAAATAAACTTGTCCGACCGAGTTACCTGATCTGCTGTGCAGTAAAATATTACTGGGTTTAATGTCACGGTGAATAACAGGCGGATTTTGCTTGTGCAAATAATTCAAAATTGCTAACAGCGATTTAGCTAATTGTTTTACCTCGCTTTCGCTAAAAGTACGCCCCGATCGCAAATGCTCTTGCAAAGTTTTTCCTTCTACATAAGTCTGTACCAGGGCAAAGCTTTTACTATTTAGTTCGTCAATTTCCAGGTAGTCGAGGTAGCGCGGAATTGCTGGGTGAGAAAGTGCTTTTAAAGTTTCCGCTTCCCGTTCAAATAGCTTGAGGTCTTGCCATTCAAAATCGCTGCCGAGGAATAGCTGTTTGATAACAACTAATTCGTGAGTTTGTAAGTCACGAGCTAGCAGCGTTTGGCGACCAGTTTGTTTTCCTAGTTGCCGCTGCACTTCGTAGCGTTCTGCTAATATTTTGCTAGTCATATTTTTTTACATGAATTTGAGTGTGAGGGGAGCGTCGGGGTTCAGAAACCGGGTTGTTTAGCGAGTCTAGCGGTTGTAATGCGTCTTTTCGTAAAAACCCGGTTTATTTGCTCGGAGTGAGTCCAGAACTGTAAATTTTAGATTACAGTCCACTTTCTTTTTGATACCACCGGGCAATAGACTTGCTACTTGCCCCCATTGACAGTCCTGCAATTAGCGACGGTGCTAGCACGAAAATAATCTCAAAACTCAAATCGTTTAGCTTATTCCAACCCATTATCCGAAAGTAGACGATGCTTATCGAGGTACAGAGTACAATACTAATTGCAGTTAAAACCTGTCGGTGAAGTTTGGGATTAGTTAGGGGAAAAAACCACAAGCGCGTCACAATTCCTACGATTATTCCGTTCCCCAACCCCAGCAGCAAGCCGAGAAAAAGACCGATAAATCCTCCTAAAATTGTCGCCACTACCGGAAAAATAAAGGTTCCGTAAATTGCTGCACAAGATCCTACGCCTAGAGTTCCCATCCAAGTGCTGCGCCCGATCGCATTCTTGAACAACCTAGAGGTATCTAGCGTTTTTCCCAGTCTCAATGTCTGGGAATATTTATTTATTTCCTGTGGTTTTTCTAGAACTTCTTTTGCTATTTGGACTGAGGCGGGACGGCATTCTAAAGTCGGATGCGTCATCCACTTCAGCCAATTGGTAAAACCGGGACTGAGTTTGGTCAATTGCTCGAACTCGATCTGCAAATCTTGCTGCGGCAAGTCGGCAGGATGCTGCTTGGTAATTAAGGCGATTAATGTTGCTCCCACGCTGTACAAGTCGGAAGCTGGAACTGCTCTCCCGCCAAATTGTTCGGGCGGCATATAGCCATAAGTTCCGACAACGGTGACTGTTTTTCCTTGTTGGGTTGCTAGGGTTTGAACTGCACCAAAATCGACTAGGTAGACTTCGCCGACGCTGTTTCCTGATCGATTCTTGAGTAAAATATTGCTGGGTTTAATGTCGCGGTGAATGACGGGGGGCTGTCGCTGGTGCAGGTAGGCGAGGATGTCTAATAATGCTGTTGCTAATTGTTTGACTTCTCTTTCGCTGAAGGTGCGGCCGTCTGAGAGATATTCTTGTAGGGATTTGGCTTCGATGTAAGTCTGAACTAGGGCGAATCCTTTGCGCTTGGGCGTGTCGATTTCAAAGGAGTCGAGATATCGGGGAATTGCCGGATGGGATAGGGATTTTAAGGTTTCGACTTCTCGCTGGAACAGTTTTAAGTCTTCCCAGTTAAAGTCGCTGCTGAATGAGAGGAGTTTGACTACTACTTGCTGTTGGGTTTTTAAGTCGCGGGCGAGTAAAGTTTGCCTTCCTGCTTGCTTGCCGAGCCGCCGATCGCACTGATAGCGATCGGCTAATATTTCTTTTGACAAATCGCCGATGTTTTCTCCGCTCATGTTCTCTTGCCCTAGAACCGATTAAACCTAGTGTAGTTGACAAAAGTGCAATAATCGGAAATGTTCGGGCTACGGCAAAAAAAATTTTATGTCAAAGAGCACCTGTCTTTAAGAGCGATCGATCTCGCACAATAAAGATGCCCCTGAGTCAAGCTTGAATTTAATTTTGGATTTGCTTATAAATTGACTGCACTACGTCGAGCAGGCTCAAGACTTGCTGCCATTCGGGGGCATCGGGGTTGTAGCTTTTGGCGCGCTGAGTTTTCAAACTGTGGTGCAAGAGGGAAAGCAGCGCGTCTGGAGACTGTACGGAATTGTCATCTTCATCTGCTGGGGTTTGGGCTGCATTTTCTTCGATATCTTCTTTAATTTTTTGTGCTCGATCTGCCAGGGCTAAAGATCTGCCTGCCAGGTTTTCCGGCATTTTGGGCTGTTCCGACAAAGACGCGCTGGTTAGTTCTACCAATAGTTGGCAGACTCGATCGACCCATTCGTGATCGTTTACTGAAAAGGAACCTGATTTGAACACTTGCCCGTCAGGTCTTTGCTGAATGGTTTGTACCTTCTGGATCAGAGGGATAGCCTTAACAGTGATGTTTTCCGGGATTCTGGGGATATCTGACAGGGAGCTTCGAGCAATCTCCAGCAATAGTTGGTAAACCTGATCTACCCACTCAACATCTCCCGATTGCGAATTCCAATTATTCATAACTGACGCTAGTGGTTTTTTATATCTAAGACTAGAACATTGACTATCTGCGAAGTCAGCTCTTTTCAGGAGCCACTAACGCTATTAAGACTTACGCGGGCGGGGTGATAAACCCGGTTTTTGAGCGGATGTTTCGTCGCCTTTCTCCAAGATTTTTCTCAGAAACCGGGTAACGCTGCCGCCAGTCATAACTATTTTTAAGCGCTTCAAATAATAGAAGTGCTAAGTTTGTTGCGGTAGGTAGTGCGAACGAAACACCTAGGGCGAAACCGCCGGCATCTCGCTGGCAAATTCAAATCCGGTTATATAACCATAATACCTGTTGGAGCTTATTTACAATTACCTCAATAGGATATTCAGGTTAATTGGTGGTGGGATGGGAGGCGCACCCCCGATCGCGATCGCCCCCGCCCCGAACCCTGACGCCACCGCGAGGATTTGCTGTGGGCTACTGCTATTTTTCTGTGAGATTCCACACACCATCCCAGTTGAGTACGTCTGAAAAACTATGCTGAAATAACATACAGCGATCAACGTGCAATTTAGCTGCCTTGTTTTTCGGGTCAACTTTCAGAACGACCTCAAATTCGCCTGCAGCGTCTTTAAAGGCTTGCTTGGCTTTTGGTTCTAAAGCTTTCTTAAACTCGCTCAGCAGTTTTTTCACCCGATCGAGTCCCAGGTTTTCAAATTCCTCATCTAACATTTCTGCAACTGTCTCGCAGGCCCGACTTTTAATTTTCGCCTGCAATAGCTGCCTGATCTCTGCTGGTTTCAGCCGTTTGATTTGAGGATTTGATGGTTCTAAGATGTCTGCTTCCAACAGCTTTTTGACATCGCCTTCTTGCAAGTATTTAATATCATCTGCTGATAAGGGCTTGATTTTTGCTTGCAGCAGCATTTTGGCTTCGTCTTCGGAGAGGTTTTTGATGCCTTCCAATTTCAGCAGTTGGATTTCTGGCTGCAACAGTACGATGAGTTTGTCTGCTTCGGACAGGTTTTTCGGGTCGTACTCTGACAGCTTTTTCAGTT
The DNA here is from genome assembly GCF_036701705.1 of Microcoleus sp. w1-18aA5. Classification (NCBI taxonomy): domain Bacteria; kingdom Bacillati; phylum Cyanobacteriota; class Cyanophyceae; order Oscillatoriales; family Microcoleaceae; genus Microcoleus; species Microcoleus sp. w1-18aA5. The sequence continues at coordinate 12,626 of NZ_JAUPTE010000042.1, forward strand.
GATGTAACAGGTTCTTGAGTTCGTGTTCCAACTGTTGCTCTAACTTGTAATTGGAGAGGTTCTTAATCTCTGCCTCCGGCATTTCGGCGACATTATCTAAGATATTTTTCACCTCACTCTCAGAGAGTCTTTGGTGGACTGGAGTTTTGTAATGTTCGCGCCCCTTGGTGTAATGTTCTATAACTTGTTGCTGTGTTTCGGTTAGTGACTTGCCCACTGGGGAGTATCCCTCGCGGATGCCGACGAGTTCGTAAACGATTACGGGTTCGCTTTTGCCTTTGACAGTAATAAAATCGAGTTCCCGCACGTAGAGTCTATCTTTGTATTCTCTGTAAGTATTGTCGCTGATGATCAAGTCGGTGCCGTACTGCTTGCTGGCGCCTTCTAAGCGAGAGGCGAGGTTTACGCCGTCTCCGATCGAAGTCAATTCCATGCGTTTGCTACTACCGATGTTGCCGCTAACAACTTCATCGGAATGTACGCCCATACCGATGCCGATCGGCAGTTCGCCATGTGCCATACGCTCTCGATTAAACTCAGCCAGTTTTTCCCGCATTTTCACCGCCGTTTGCATGGCGCACCAAGCATGATCCTCTAGGGGCGCTGGAGAGCCAAAAACTGCCATCAGAGCGTCGCCGATGTATTTGTCGAGAGTCCCTCCGTACTCGAATACGACATCTACCATCACTTCAAAATATTTATTCAGCATCACTACCACTTCTTCGGCTTGCAATTTTTCCGTAAGTGTGGTATAGCTGCGAATATCTGAGAACAGCACCGAAACGTTTTTGCGCTTACCGCCCAATCCAGTATCCCCTGAAGCTAACAAAGCTTCGGCTACTTCTGGAGTCATGTAACGGTACATCAAGTTTTTGACTTGCTTGGCACTGCTAATATCTTCCATGACAACTAACGCACCGTTGACCTTGTTGGGGTCGGTAGCGTCAGTCATTGAATTAATCGAGAGATTGATACTCTGCGATTCTCCTTCAAAGGAAAGCAAAACTTGATCTGGGTAATACTGCTGGCGGTCGTTATCGTCTTCTGGAGACAAAGACGCATCAAACCACTTGGCAAAATCACCTTTTTCTAACTTAATTAACTCGCGCAAAGATTGACCTTCGGCTAATTCAGCATCGCTGACACCCAGTAATTTTTTGGCACTGGGATTTGTCGCTACTATATTGCCTTTTTTATCTGTAGAAATCACACCGTTAGTCAAGGCGTGGAGCATATCTTTTTGTCTTTGTTCTTGCTGTTTGACTTCGGCAAACAGTTTGGCGTTTTGCAGCGCGACTCCTGCTTGGATGTTAAACGCCTTCATAAATTCCATGTCATTGCGATTGAAACTCGCTTTCCACTGTTCGGGGGCGTGAGGCCAATCTTGGGGGTTGTAGGGGGGGAATTCTCCTTGTCGTTTTTTATTAACTAATTGGGTGACGCCAATCAATTTTTTGTCCGAGTTAAAGACTGGCATACAAAGCATACTGCAAGTGCGGTAGCCCGACTTTTGATCTACTTCTTTGGAAGTGGCTGCGCGGGGGTCGTCGTACACGTCAAAGGGAATCAGCAGCGGTTCGCTAGATTGGGCGACGATGCCTGCAAAACCGGCGGTTCTGGGTATGCGAATTTCTTTCAAGTTGCCCGCCATCGGGATTTTCGTCCACAGTTCGTCTTTCTCTTCGTCGATCAGCCACAGGGTGCTGCGATCGGCGTTCATGAGTTCTTGGGCCTGATCCATCACCCTTTTTAGGGTATCTTCTAAGTCTAAACTGCTCTGAGAAAGAGCGTTTACGGCATTCATCAGCGCCGTTGCTGCTCGTTGTCTCTGAGTTGCTGCGTAGAAAGATTTGGACGATTCTAGAATTAAGCGAATCGAGGGAGCAAATTCTTTAAAAACTTGTTCGTCTTCTTTAGTAAATCCGTGCCTGTCTATTTGTTCGTCTAAAGTTGGGTATTTTTCGTGATTTGGTCTTAATTTATTAATCAGTTGAACAACTGCTACTAACTCTTTTGTGTCTTCATTAATCAGGGGCATTGCCAGCATTGTATAAGTGCGGTAGCCCGTTTTTTCGTCAAATTTTTTGGCATTAGCCGATCGTTCGTCGTTGTAAAAATCGTAAGGGATATTAACCACTTTTTGGAACGTGGCTACTTCTCCGGCAATGCCTACATGGGCGGGAACTCTGATTTCTAGGTTTTTGCCATTTTCGTCTTTAGCAACGATCGCCCAGAGTTCATTTTTTTCGTCGTCTAATAAAAATATCGTGGTGCGATCGGCATTCAGCAATTCCCCTGTTTTGAGGGTAATCGACTGCAACATCTCGTTGAGTATGGCATCAAATCCCTCGCTCTCCAGGATATTGTCGAGCATTCCCAGCGTTTGATTGACAACCTTAAGTTTGTCTTCTACTTCCTTAACTACTACTGTGAAACTTTGCTTATTTAGAAGGTCAAGAATGCCAGAGAGGTTTCCTTGGCGCGGGATAATTGCACTGCTCCTAATTTCCGGGGGAGAATAATTTTCCTGATGATGATTTTCACCGCCGACAACAGCGACATCAATCACGTTGTCCAGAGAAGAGTAATTGGTGGAAGATGCAGATTTCATAGACCTTTACAGAAGCTTAAGTGTAAGGGTTAGTCTCTAAGCCAAGAGAGCGGGGAAGTTGATTAGTGAGTCACTTGTCGCACAAGACTCAAGTATGTGTGAAAGTATTTCCCAGTTTACAGAACTCCGGCCACAAGACAAGGGAAATTCGGTTGACCTTGTTGCTGAACGGAGGGTGGGAGAGTAACGAGGCGGTGGGAGTGCTGCAATCTTTTTACAGAGCGCCAATCTTGTTTAAAAGGTTTATTAACTGATTTTGACATTGTGCGTGCCTGGTTTAAGTATGTTCTACCGAGCTTTGAGCCGATCGCCCGCAGAAGAATGCGTACTGGCGGGAAGACTGCTGAAAGAGGGGTGGCCTTGTGGGACTAGCCGCAATTGTGACACTACCAGTTGCTAGTGATGTGTGCCCTTCTCTACACAATTGTGGTTTTTAACTAGAATTTCTCTCTATTTTGCTGCTGTTAGCTTTCATCCCACTAAATTCACGGGGTTTTCAGCTTTTTTTTGTAAAATTTGCGGTTGATATTTTTAGTGTAACCTCCGACTCTGAAAAAACTCCGCCTTTTCACCCCCCGATCGGCTCAAGTGTGTCATCAGGGTTTGGCGGACTGAGTTTGGCGCAATCCGGCGGCTTCTACAAGCAGGGATTCGGCGAAGGCGATGGCTTCTGTTGCTGAGCGGCCACTGGCGAGTTGGGCGAGTTCTTCCCGCCGCTGCTCACTGTTGAGGGCGGCAACTCTGACTACTGTGCGTTCCATTGGTTCGGAGTTGACTGCGGGTTCGCCGATACTTGCTTCTGCTTCGATCGTTTGTTTGTTGACGCGAAAATGAAAATCAGCCATCGCGGCGATCAGCGGCTGGTGGGTGACACAGAGAACTTGGTGTTTGTCCGAGAGTTGGTAGAGTTTTTTGGCGATCGCCCCGGCGACTCTCCCGGAGACTCCGGCGTCGATTTCGTCAAAAATCAGCGTACCGGCACTTTCTATTTGGGAAAAACAGGCTTTGATAGCGAGTAGAAAGCGGCTCATTTCTCCCCCGGAGGCGATCGCCCCCAGGGGTTGCAAAGGTTCCCCCGGATTCGGGCTGAAACAAAAGGCGATTTGGTCGGCACCAGTAGCGGTTGGGGTACAAGGCGATATCTCGACTTGAAATTGCACTTTTTCCATTGCTAACGGCTTAAGTTCTCCTACGAGGTGCGTTTCTAGTTTGAGGGCTGCTTCGCGTCGCAGGGTGGTGAGGTGGCTGCAAGCATCTTTTAATTGCTCTAAAGCGTTCTGATATGCGAGTTCTAAGGCTTCCATTGACTCGCCTCCTTCTAAAAGTTCATTTAGTTCGTTTTGAATGCTTTGGTAGTAGGCGATCGCTTCTTTGAGCGGCCCGTATTTGCGACAAATTTGTTTGAGTTCGCGAATCCGATCTTCTACTTCTTCGAGTCTTTCGGGATCTGCTTCTAATTGTTCGCCGTAGCTGCTAATTTGCCGACTGGCTTCTGTGGCTTGAGCTAAAGCATCGCTGACCATTTCTAGGATTGGTTGCAACTGCACATCGTAAACCGCCATGTCGCTTAAAATTCCTTCGGCTTTGCTCAACAAGTCGGCGGCTGATGCGCTGTCGCCCTCGTTTTGGTACAGGGCTTGGTGGACTTGGTAACTCTGCTGCTGCAATTCGACTACGTGGCCCAGCCGGATTGATTCGTGTTCTAGCTGTTCGAGTTCGTCGGCGTCTTCGATCTGGGCTTCGCCGAGTTCTCGGACTTGGTATTCTAACAAATCAAGTCTTTGCAGTCGCTGCTGTTCCGACTGACGCCTGCGTTTGAGGGCGGTTTTTGCGCTGTTGGCTCCCAGCCACGCGGAGGCGATGATCGATCGGGCTTCAGTGAGCTTTTTGCCGCCGTATAAATCGAGCCATTCTCGCTGGAGGGTTTCTTGTCCGAGGTGGACGGTTTGGCCTTGGGCAGTAATTTCGACAAGCCGATCGCGCAGTTGGTCCATTAACTGGCGGTTGACGAGAATTCCGTTCAACCGGGATCTGGTGCGTAGAGCACCGCTTGATGCGTTAATTTCCCGGCTGCAAACGGCTAAATTTCCGTCTATGGGTTCAATTTCTTGCTCGCCCAGCCACAAAGCTGCGGCTTTGTCCAATTCAAAGGTAGCTTCCAGTATTGCCCGCGTTGCTCCGGTGCGAATCGATCGGCGATCGACTTTCCCGCCCAAAACTGCATCGATCGCATCTAGGATAATCGATTTACCAGCGCCGGTTTCCCCTGTAAATACGTTCAAACTCGGGCCAAATTCTAGATCTAGGCAGTCAATTAAGGCAAAGTTTTCTATTCGGAGGTATAGCAACATGAGGAATGGGGAATTGTTAATTGTTAATTGTTAATTGGTAATTGGTAATTGGTAATTGGTAATTGCTAATTGGAGGAAGAGCCTGGAAAATTATTGATACCCAATAACAACTGTCAACTGTCAACTGTCAACTGTCAACTGTCAACTGTCAACTGACTTCTGCTATAGTTTCAACCACCCAAACAAATCTCCTACCGTCAGCCGCAATTCTGCTGCCCAATCTGGAACTGGCAACAATTCTTCGGGTTTGGCTAAAAGTTCCGGTTGCTTTCCAGGGGGATAAATTAAGATTGAGCGCACCATCGGATCGATCAGCCAACCCATTTTAGTGCCGTTTTTCAGACAGTGTAAAATATTCCCAGTTACTTTAGTTTGACTCTGGCCAGGAGACAGAATTTCAATTGTCCAATCAGGGTAAGTTTCAAATACATTCGCAACATCCCCATTTTCATCAAGTGGTATTCTTTCCCAAGTAAATACTGTGACATCTGGCACGATTGATCTGCCGCCAAAAGTACACCGCAATTCAGGAAAAGCTAAGGCAATTTTCTGGTTTTTAACTGCGACATTGATGGCGGGGACTAATTCACATTGAATCCGGCTATGTTTTCCTTGTGGCATAGGCTTTTGGATGATTTGACCGTTGATATATTCGCTAGCCGGTTCTGTTTCTGGCAGTTTTAGAAACTCTGACAAAGTTAGTATTTTTGCTTGTTGGATCTGTACCATTTTTTACTCCTTTTCATCGAGTAAACCTAAGTGTTTTCTAGCAGCAACCGTTACCATTCTCCCGCGATTTGTCCGCTGCAAAAATCCGATTTGCATTAAGTACGGTTCGTATACATCCTCAATTGTTTGAGTATCTTCTCCTGTAGAAGCTGCGAGGGTTTCTAAGCCCACTGGGCCGCCGTTAAAGTTCTCAATCATTGCTGTCAAAATCCGCCGATCTGTCCAATCTAAACCTAGCGGATCGACGTTGAATAATTCCAGGGCTAGTGAGGCAACTTCGGCATCAATTGGCTTTAAATTTTTGACTTCGCTGTAGTCTCTAACTCGTCGCAGCAAGCGGTTAGCAATGCGGGGGGTTCCGCGGGCTCGGCGGGCAATTTCTGTGGCTCCTTCTGGGGTGATTTGAGTGTCGAGAACTTGGGCGGTTCTTTGGACAATTAGACTAAGTTCGTCTATTTCGTAGTACCGCAATCTTTGGATCAAGCCGAAACGATCGCGCAATGGAGATGTCAGCGAGCCGACTTTTGTGGTTGCTCCTACTAAGGTAAATGGTTTCAGGGGAATGCTGCGAATTTTGGCGCTTTTGCCTTGACCGATCGTAATATCTAACCGACAGTCTTCCATCGCCGGATAGAGGATTTCTTCTGTAACTTTAGATAAGCGGTGAATTTCGTCGATAAACAGCACGTCGCCTGCTTTGAGGTTAATCAGCAATCCGACAATATCTCGCGGTTTTTCTAAGGCTGGGGCGGTGGTGATTTTGCATTCAACTTCCATTTCTGCTGCTAGAATTAGCGACATTGTGGTTTTTCCCAACCCTGGAGGCCCGTAGAGTAACAGGTGATCCATAGGTTCGCCGCGAGATTTAGCTGCTGCAATTGCGATCGCCAAAACTTCTCTCAAGTCTTTTTGCCCGATGTATTCAGCTAAGCGCTGGGGTCGGATTTTGTCGTCTTGTTTGCTGTTGATTTCGTCGGGTAGTTCTTGCGATTCTAGCAAAGATTCCGCCTGGGGTTTGGCGGCTTTTTTGCGACGGGCCGGGGCTATGTCTTCAGGTAGATTTGGGTCGGGGGGCTGTTGTTTGGAGGATATAATAGCCATATTTATCTGCGTTCGGGCAGCGGGAATTGTTTACACTTGTTAGCAGAATCTTTAAAATTATTGAGTTCGTTATGAGTATTCCATCTTCTTTATTAGCATCCGAAAGCATAACTTTTGAGGGGGCGATCGAGCTGACTCAATCTTTACTCTCGTTCATGGAGGCCGATCGACTTTTACAAGCCGACATCCAGCAAGCTGTTACATCTCTGGTGAAAACACAGAACGGTGCTAGGGGGTTTTTTGTCACCTATCTAACGGACGATCGACAGGAGGCAGATCACCCGTCACCCGGAGTAGTCGAGGCGCTGCGATCGGCTCCTGAGATCGTAGCAGAACTGCTGGTGAAAAATTTGGCGATGTCGGCGGCAATGGTTGTACATCATTCGCGCCAGCAAAAGGAGGAAATGGCAGCCGATTCTGCTAGAGTGCAGGAGCGATCGCGCAACTTAATTCAAATGCTGCAAATGCCAGCGTGTCAAACTATAGCGTCGCAAATGCTAGAAAGTTTGCACAGTGCCAATGGCAAGTATGAAAAATTTTTCCAGCGGTGGGGCTACGACGACGAGCAAAAACGGGCGATCGGTTCGGCAGTTCGATCGGCGATCGGCTAAAATAACCTCCGAAGGAAGGGGAAAGAAGAAAGAAGGAAGAAGCCCAAGCCGGGGTGGCAGATGCTTGATCAAAACGACGGGGCTGTGGAATAATTGCGGTTTAGCAAAAGCTGCATAATTGTAGCTTGAGTTGATTTAGGTGTGAAGCTAGTGAACGAGGGCGAAAAAATTGCAGAGAACTGTGAAAGGAGTTGCCCAAAAGGTCCGAAGGCTGGGCGGCCGGCGGCCGGCAAATACGCCCCGGCGGTGGGTGAAGCTGAATCTGCTGGCAACATTGGTGCGCCGGGACTTGGAAGCTCAATACAAAGGCTCGATTCTGGGCAATTTTTGGCCGCTGCTGAATCAGCTATCGCAATTGGTGATTTACACTTATGTATTCTCGATCGTCCTCAAGGTAAAGCTCAGCCTTGCAGGCTTCCCAGAAAACAGCGACATTACATTTGGAGTCTGGTTGTTTGCAGGTTTGCTGCCTTGGACTGCCTTCACCAGCGGTTTGATCAAGTCGGGAGTATCGGTGGTGGGGCAGCCGAATTTAGTGAAAAAAGTGGTATTTCCTCTCGGTTTGCTGCCCTTGGTGCCGATTTTTACAGCTTTTCTTGAAAGTTCTTTGGGTTTAGCAGCTTTGATTGTGATAGTAGCAGTATCGTCGCAAAAGCTCAACGCTACTTTATGCTTACTGCCGCTGGTGTGGGTGCCTCAGTTGCTGATAACTGCTGGTTTGGGATATTTGACAGCGGGCTTGACTGTATTTTTGCGAGACATTCCTCAGACATTAGGTGTTATTCTAAATTTTTGGTTTTATTTGACGCCGATCGTCTACCCAGCATCAATCATCCCCCAAGAGTGGCGAGTGTGGATATTTTGGCTGAATCCAATGGCCGCCATCTCGGAGGTTTATCGAGACCTCATACTGCTTGGAGAAGTTAAGCATTGGGGAGAATGGGGTGTCGCCACGCTAATTTCTGCGGCTATATTTTGTGGAGGTTTGGCGGTTTACCGGCGTTTGCGTCCCGCTTTTGCTGACGTGCTGTAAATTTGTTTGAGATTTCAAGTCAATCTAAAATCTAAAATCTAAAATCTAAAATCGATTGTGCTGTAAATATGTTTGAGATTTCAAGTCAATCTAAAATCTAAAACCTAAAATCTAAAATCGATTGACTGCCGCCAATGACAGAAAATGTAATTTCACTAAAAAATGTTTCCAAATGCTTTAAGCGGTACGATCGTCCAGGAGACCGCTTAAAGGAAATTATTTACCCCAGCAAAAAACTGGCTGACGAATTTTGGGCCCTACACGACATCAATCTGGAAATTCCTCAAGGACAAACTCTGGGAATCGTCGGTCGCAATGGTTCGGGAAAAAGCACTCTCCTGCAAATAATTGTAGGGACGCTGACTCCTACAACAGGAAGCGTCGATGTTAAAGGCCGAGTATCCGCTTTGTTAGAACTCGGAAGCGGGTTTAACCCGGAATTTACTGGGCGACAAAATGTGTTTTTTAACGCTCAGTTACTGGGATTTAATCAAAAAGAAACTGAAGAAAAGTTTGACGATATAGCTGCTTTTGCTGATATTGGCGATTTCATTGAACAGCCAGTCAAAACTTATTCTAGCGGTATGTTTGTCAGGCTAGCTTTTGCCGTTGCGACTAGCGTAGAGCCAGATATTTTGGTGGTTGACGAAGCTCTTTCGGTGGGCGACGAAGCTTTTCAACGCAAGTGTTTTGCCCGCTTGCAAAGCATTCAGGAAGGTGGCGGAACCATTTTATTTGTTTCTCATGCTGCTACTTCTGTGGTGCAACTTTGTACCTCGGCGATTTTAATGGATAGCGGTGAATTGCTGCTCGCTCACACGCCGAAGGTGGTAATTTCTAAGTATCAAAAGCTGATTTATGCCGATCCGGATCAGGTTTTGGGGTTGAAGTCAGATATTCGAGCTCTGAACCAACTGACAAAACAGGAAAGTCAAGACCAGCTTCAGGATGCTAATTTAGAAAGTACAAAGAGGGAAGTTAAACCGGAGCACCATCTCTCTAAACCCCAGGAATATTACGATGAATTTTACGATCCAGGGATGATACCGTCGAATACGGTAAGGTATCCGTCTCGTGGAGCGGAAATTATCAACCCCCACATCGAGACGCTGAAGGGGAATGTGGTAAATCACTTGCTCGGTCGTCAAGATTATATTTATACTTACTCTGTCACTTTTTCGCGGTCAACTTCTAAAGTTAGGTTTGGAATGTTGATTAAAACAATTAGTGGTTTTGAGTTGGCGGGTGCTTCTTTGAAGGCTTCTACTCAGTCAGTTAGGTATGTGGAAGCGGGAACGACAATTGTAGTAAAGTTTCATTTTAAATGTTTGCTGAATCCGGGTGTTTATTTTCTGAATGCTGGGGTTGTGGGAACGGTAGATGGAGATTTAACTTATCTGGATCGCTGCGTTGATGTGGCGATGTTTAGAGTTCAGTCTTGTACTGAGTCCTGCGGTAACGGCATCGTTGACTTGCTGATCGAACCGTGTTTAACTGTTGTTAATGCTGATACTCTAGTGAAAGAGCAGTCCACAGAGGTTATCTAAAATTCTGTAAAAACAATGAGCGATATCAATTTAGATTTAGTAGAAAATTCCGTAATCAAAGCATTTATTCAAGATCAAGCTAAGTTTCCCGAAAAATTTAAACTGAATATCTGCGAAGACGATGAAATGTATTTGTTCAGCTTGAACAACGTCAAAGACGATCGCGATCGCGCTTTGGTGCGCTATTACTCGATCGGGCGCCGCATCTTGGATACGGTTAAACAAGTTGTGGAATGGCATTTTGGCAGTTTTGAAAAGGTACCCTCTTTTCTAGATTTTGCCTGTGGTTACGGTCGATTTACCAGATTTTTGATTCAGGAAATACCGCCGGAACAAATTTGGGTTTCTGATATTTATGCTAATGCGGTTAAGTTTCAAACTGAATACTTGGGCGTCAACGGTATTGTCTCAACTGGGAAACCAGAAAATTATTTAATTGACCGCAAGTTTGACTGCATTCTGGCTAATTCTTTTTTCAGCCATATGCCGGAAAGAACTTTTACAAGTTGGTTGCAAAATTTGTACGATTTGTTGACTCCTAACGGCATTTTGATGTTCAGCGTTCACGATGAGTGTTTGCGCCTAGCGAATATAGAAATGCCGGCCAATGGTATTTTGTTTAGTCCTCAAAGCGAAAGCCAGTCTTTAGATAAGGAGGAATACGGCACAACTTATGTAACTGAAAAGTTTGTGAGAGAATGTGTCGAGCGAGTTAGCGGAGGCAAAGCTTTTGTTCACCGCATCAAAAAAGGCATCTGCAGATTTCAGGATTTGTATGTTGTCACAAATGAGCTAGTTAGAGATTTTTCGGAGTTGAATTTCAATCACCACCCAGAAGGATATATTGATGTTGCTGCTTTTACGAATAAGGAGAATTTGTATCTGGAAGGATGGGTGGCTGATGTGAATCTCGATGGTCGAATTGAGGAGCTGCAAGTGCTGGTAAACGGCGAGGTTGTACAGAGGTGCGAGCCTTTTTACGATCGCCCTGATGTGGCTGGATATTTTGAAACTGATGGGGCTTTGCAGTCGGGTTGGAGCTGTTATTTACCCAAAAACACTATAGGATTGCAGGATGTGTTGATAGTCAAAGCAATCAATAACTATGGTTGGGAATGGATTCTGGAAACTTGCACTGTTAAATCGCTGATCAACCAAAGACAATCGCAGTCTTTATTGGGTTCTACTCAGACAAAACTTCAATTACTTGAGACTCAGTTAGAGTCGGCTAGGATAGAATGGGAGCAAAATCAAAGTAAGTTAATGATTACTCACACAAAGTTGGAAGAATCTCAAACAAATTTGCAAGAAACTCAAACTCAATTAATTTCAGCTCAAATGCAATTGGAGCAAACTCAAAATCAGTTAGTATCTGTGCAAACGCAGTTAGAGAAAACGGAAAATCAGCTAATTAATCTCAAGCAAGAACTAGAGCAAGCGAAGTGTCGGGTTTTGGCAATGGAAAGCAGCAAGTTCTGGAAGATTAGAAGCGCGTGGTTTCAAGTCAGGCGCTCCCTGGGCTTAGCGGGAGATTAGTGAGTAAATTTGGTTGGTGTGGGTATTAGGGCGAGGGAGATAAATTGTGAGTACAAATGACAGCAAACCGTCGGTTTTTATTGTTACCGGAATGCACCGTTCCGGTACGTCTTTAACAGCTTCTTTGTTTCAGAAAGTTGGGGTTGATATTGGCAAAAAGTTAGTGGGCCCGGCCGACGGAAATGTGAAAGGTCATTTCGAGAATGTTGATTTTGTGGAGTTTCACAAAAGTGTTTTGCGATCGCACGGTATTGATGAACTCGGATGTACGTTTGAAAAAACGATTCCGGTAGCACCAGAATACGTGGAAATCGCCAAAAGGGCGATCGACCAAAATCAACTTCCTCACAAACATTGGGGTTGGAAAGACCCGCGAACAGCCCTTTTTTGGGATTTTTGGCTGACTTTACTCCCCGAAGCTAATTTTATCTGTGTTTATCGATCGCCCTGGGAGGTAGTCGATTCCCTTTACCGCCGGGGAACCGATGTCAGCTTGCTGCAAAATCCCGAAATGGCAGTAAAAATGTGGATTCACTACAATCAAAAAGTTTTAGAACTTTACGAACGTTTCCCCCATCGCTGTCTCCTAGCCAACGTTTACCCCATCGGCAACACTCCTGAACTTTTCCTCGATCGAGTCAACGAAAAATTTAACGTTAACTTAGGTGCGATACCGGGCGACAATTTTGAAGAATCTTTATTAGTCAACGATATTGTCAAAAGTCACAGACCGAGTTTAATAGAAAAATATTTTCCCGAAGCATTAGAACTATATCAACTTTTGGAAACCCAAGCTAGCAATCTTAGCAGCGAATCGCAAGATGCGATCGATCAAGTTATTCATTTCCCAGCCTCTCCAGTCTGGCCATTTGAAGATTGGCTAAAAATCCGATTGCTGGAAAAACAGCAAAAAACCAGCTCTTCCGAACTCAAACAGTGGCAAGAACAATTTCACCAGGCTCAGGCGAAAGTGTTGGGATTAGAGACAGAATTAGGAGCAACTCAAGTACAGCTTGCAGGCAAAGAATCAAATTTTCAAGAAGCTTTAGCAAAACTCCTCGGATTAGAAACAGAATTAGGACAAACTCAGGTACAGCTTGCAGGCAAAGAAGCGCAATTTCAAGAAGCTTTAACAAAAGTCTTAAAATTAGAAGCAGAATTAGGGCAAACTCAGGTACAGCTTTCAGGCAAAGAATCGCAATTTCAAGAAGCGTTAGCGAAACTCCTGGGATTAGAAACAGAATTAGGACAAACTCAGGTACAGCTTGCCGGCAAAGAATCGCAATTTCAAACAGCTTTAGCGAAAGTATTAGAATTAGAAGCCGAATTAGGGCAAACTCAGGTGCAATTTGAAGAGACTGAATTTATATTGCAGCAAAAGTTAGCTGAGTTAATTCAGCTAGAAACAGCACAAAGTCAAAATCAGGAAAGATTAAAGGATACTCTGGAAAAATTAGAACACTCCCGCCAGGAAAATGAAAAAATTCGGGTAGAACTGGCTATAATTCAGTCTTCAATAGGGTGGCAAGTGAGAAAAAAGTTGTGGGAAGTTCAGCGCAAAATCCGCGACTTATTCCCTAAATTTATTTTTTCGTTAGATCAACCCACTACTTGGCAAGTTTGTGATTCCAACCTGCTAATTGTCGGCTGGGTTTTTAACCAAAAAAGAGAGACTACAGCAGTCCGCGTCAGAATTAAAGACCAGAGTTTCCTAGGCGTTTACGGCATAGAGAGAAGTGATATAGCGCTAGCACACTCTAATATTCCCGCTGCGAAGAAATCTGGTTTTACAATTCAATTGGAAGCGCCTGCTGGACGACACGAAGTGCTACTGGAAGCCCAAGACGATCGAGGTAAATGGCATCTTTTGGCAGCTTATCCGTTGTTAGTTTCAACGATTCAAGCATCGTTAGATGTACCGGTGGTGTGGGAACAGCGTCAGGGCCAAATTTTGTTTGCAGGTTGGTGCTGCCACCACGATCGCAAAATTGCTAAATTAAGCTTGTTGTGCGGCGATACTTCTGTAGAATGCGCCTACGGTTTACGACGAAAAGATGTCGGGGAAGTGTTTCCCGACTGGGTTAACAGTTCCGAAAGCGGTTTTGAGGCCCTTGTCGATTTGCCGCCAGGGGAATGGCACGTTTCTCTGCAAGCTGAGTTAGAAACCGGGGAAATTTTGTTTTTTCAAGCGCCCAAAAAATTGACAGTGCGGCGCTACCATATCTGGCAGCGAAGTGCAGATAAATTTGAGGAGTTATCAAGGTTTACAGCCGCAATTCAGCAGCGGGCCAGGGAAAGAAAACAGCGTCTTGGTAGAATTGTGCCCTTGCCCTGGGAAATTGTGAAAGTGCTCCGCCAGTTGGGGAAGATTTATCGGCAGCAAAAACAGTTTAGTGCGCCGGGAGATTTACTGCCACCGGCGGGTTTTGTGGTGCCTCAACCCATTGATAGATATGACGCATGGCTGGAGGTGAATCAATGGAACGATCGCGCGCGCGATTATTTGATTTCTCGGTTAAAATCCTGCCGGGAACCGCTGCCAAAAATTTCCGTGGTGATGCCAGTTTACAATCCGCAGATAGATTTTCTCGAAAGTGCGATCGACAGTGTAATCAATCAAGTTTATCCAAACTGGGAACTCTGCATTGCCGATGATTGCAGCACCGAATTTACTGTTGCTGAAAATTTGAAAAGCTGGGTGCAAAAGGACGATCGTATCCGCATCACATTTCGTACCGAAAACGGCAACATCAGCGCAGCAACCAACAGCGCCGCCGCCCTCGCAACAGGCGACATCATCCTGTTTTTAGACAACGACGACGAACTCACTCCCGACGCATTAGGCGAAGTCGCCCTATATTTTGCCTCACATCCAGCTACCGATTTTCTCTATTCCGACGACGACAAAATCGACACTAAAGGTCGCCGATTCGCCCCGCAATTCAAACCGGAATGGTCGCCGGAACTGCTGCTTTCCTATATGTATCTCGGTCATTTGTGCGCTGTCAGAAAACACATTTTTGAAGAAATAGGCGGTTTACGGATAGGTTTTGAAGGCTCGCAAGATTACGATTTTGCCTTGAGAGCCACCGAAATTTCTCGCCACGTCGCCCACCTGCCGCTAGTGCTGTATCACTGGCGAACCGCACCCGGTTCTACCGCCATATCTGGGGCCGCGAAACCCGCCAGTTTTTCCGCAGGTCAAAAAGCCATTCAAGACGCACTAAACCGCCGCCAAATTAACGGAAATGTCGCTCAACACGCATGGGCGATTAAAGAAAATTTGGGGATATTTGCCCAGGATTTCCCGGATAACGGCCCATCAGTAACGGTAATTATTCCTACTAAAAATCAGCTCAAATTGCTGAAAGCCTGTCTGGATTCTCTACAAACTACAACATACAAAAATTATCAAGTTGCCGTCATTGACAACGAAAGCGACGACCCGAAAACTCTGGAATACTTAAAGGAATTAAGTTGCCAAGTTTTGCGGATAAAAAATCCTGGCGGCAAGTTTAGTTTTGCAGCAATTAACAACCGCGCTGCGGAACAAGTTGACAGCGAATATGTGTTGTTTTTGAACAACGATACTGAAGTAATTAACCCGCGCTGGCTGAGTCAAATGGTGGGATACGCTCAAATCGCAGGCGTGGGTGCAGTCGGCGCGCGGCTGTTATATCCCGACGGCAGAATTCAGCACGCGGGCGTAATTCACGGGCTGCATCACGGTTTGGCTGGTCATGCTTTTAAGCTGATGGACAAGAATAATCGAGGCTATCTTTCTCAAGCGATGGTAACGCGAAATTACTCTGCGGTAACAGCCGCTTGCACGATTACTCCGCGTCAATTGTTCTTAGAATTGGGCGGTTTTGATGAGGATAATTTTGCTGTTGCTTACAATGATGCAGATTACGGATACCGATTGTTAGAACGCGGTTATCGGTGCGTATATTGTCCCGATGCGGAGTTGTTGCATAAAGAGGGAACTTCTAGGGGTTTTACCGACAATCCTCAAGAAGTGGCGGCTTTTAGGCGCAAGTATGCGGGGAAAAATGACAGTTTTTACAGTCCTCACTTGTCTTTAGAAGATGAGTATTTTCATATTCAACCTCGACGGGTTTTTATGAAGGAAGAAGGTTCGGCAACGGATTTTGTAACGGATGTAACGGATGTAACGGATAATGAAGAAGTAAAATTTAATAATTCTGGTTTGTTGGTAGCAAAAGCAGAGAATTTGATTCATCCTATCAGAGTTTTGATGTGCAGCAATTCGCTGGATTTTACGGGGGCACCGCTGCATCAGTACGAAATCGCGGTGAAATTGGCGGCAGAGGGTGTGATTAAGCCGATCGTACTTTGCGTAACAGACGGGCCCCTGCGTCAAGCTTACGAACAGCAGGGAATTGAAGTAATTGTGCGCGATAATCCTCTCGAACACATCTATCAGCGCGATGCTTATGATGAAGCCATCCGCAGTTTTAGCACAGAAATTGCCAGTTTAAAAGTAGATGCAATTTATGCCAATACTTTAGAAAACTTTTTTGTAGTTGATGCCGCGCGGCAACTCGGAACTCCTACAGTGTGGAACGTGCACGAAAGCGAACCTTGGCAAACTTATTTTAACAGGTTTGGTTCGGAGATTGCGGCGAGAGCTTTAGAGTGTTTTCGCTTTCCTTACAAAGTGATTTTTGTGGCAGATGCCACGCGGGACAGGTATTTGCCTCTCAACAGCCACCACAATTTTACGGTGATTCACAACGGCTTAGATTTGAGCAAATTGGAAAATTCGGAGAATTCTGAATTGGCTAGAAAAAGTTTAGGTGTTGCGGCGGAAGATGTGGTAATTTTGCTGCTGGGAACGGTATGCGAACGCAAAGGACAGCAGGATTTAGTTAAGGCACTTTCACTTTTACCTGATAAATGGCACAATAAAATTAGGTGTTTTATTGTGGGCGATCGCCCTAGTATTTACAGCAATAAGTTAGCCGAGTTGGCGGGGGAATTACCAGAAGAGTTGCGGCAAAGGGTGACAGTAGTCCCGGAAACTGGGGAGACGGGAAAATATTACAAAGCTGCTGATATTTTTGTTTGCACTTCTCGCGTCGAAAGCTTTCCCAGAGTGATTTTGGAGGCGATGGTATGCGATTTGCCAATTGTTACATCGCCGGTTTTTGGAATTAAAGAACAAGTGCGGCCTGGAATTAATGGTTTGTTTTATACGCCCGATCGCCCGGACGAATTAGTTGCAGCTTTGATTAGTTTACTGGAGGATAAATCTTTGCGGCAGCAGTTAGCTGAAAACGCTAAATATGTCTTGGCTTCACTTAATACTTTTGAGGAAATGACTCAAGCTTATGCAGAGATTTTCTGCGAAGCATATTTCAGCCGTCATTAGTCATTTTACAGTGCCAGCGTCCCCGCCAGTGAAGGGCAGTAACTCACCTCCTAAACTTTTGGCAGGATTTAATATAATTTGCCAAAAATTACGGAACATATTGAAAATTGAGCCATCAATACTATAAAATAATCAAAAATGAACGATGATAAAATGACCGATCGCCCAAGAGTAGATTATGAAAGGGCCTGGGACAGTTACGCCCAACAGTGGCAAAAAACTAATGCCGAACTTGCCCATATTGGCGACGAATGGATAGGTAAAGCTGCCGGTGCCGCCAACTCCTTAGCCGAATACGAAGCGCTGATAGAACAGCAATTTATTGCACCGTACATCAAAAAAGAACATACGGTTTTAGAAATTGGTATCGGCGGGGGAAAAACTGGTTCGCTGCTGCTGAAATATTGCGATCGACTAATTTGTGCCGACATTTCCAGTCAAATGCTGCAAGCGGCGCGATCGCGCTTGGGAGACGATCGCGTTTCTTACGTCAAACTCGACGGTTTAACATTAGACGGCATCGCTCCAAGTTCAGCCGATGTCTGCTTTTGTTACGATACAATGGTACACGTAGAGCCGGTAGATATATTCAACTACCTGACTCGAATTCCCAAACTGCTGCAGGGCGATCGAATTTGCGTGTTTCACCACACAAATATTTTTAGCGAATTAGGGTGGCAAAAATTCGCCAGCGAGTGGGACAAAAACTTGCTAGGACACAGAGACGGCACAGCATTTTCAGTTATGACTGATACAATTATGGAAAGATTTCTCCATCATTTAAACTATGAAATCATCCTGAAAAATACATCTTCAGTACCGCGAGATTGTGTCTGGATCTGCAAAGCACCAACACCCAATGAATAAAATTAAAGCTTTTT
Source organism: Microcoleus sp. w1-18aA5 (assembly GCF_036701705.1). NCBI lineage: Bacteria > Bacillati > Cyanobacteriota > Cyanophyceae > Oscillatoriales > Microcoleaceae > Microcoleus > Microcoleus sp. w1-18aA5. Next base: position 30,421 of record NZ_JAUPTE010000042.1, read on the forward strand.
AGCCGCCTCAAAATATTTTATTCCAACTAACAACAGTCAACAGTCAATCGATTTTAGATTTTAGATTTTAGATTTTAGATTGTTATCAGTCAACAGTCAACAGTCAACAGTCAA
>NZ_JAUPTE010000042.1:30544-56019 GCF_036701705.1 Microcoleus sp. w1-18aA5
CAACAGTCAATCGATTTTAGATTTTAGATTTTAGATTTTAGATTGTTATCAGTCAACAGTCAACAGTCAACAGTCAATCGATTTTAGATTTTAGATTGTTATCAGTCAACAGACAACAGTCAACAGTCAACAGTCAACAGTCAACAGTCAACAGACAACTGACAATGAAAGCATTATTTCTCCATCCCAACTTCCCCGCCCAATACCGCCACATTATCACGGCTTTAGGCGCAGATCCCAAAAATCAAATTGTCTTCGGTACTAAAAACGAGCGCCCAGAGTGGAACATTCCCGGCGTTCGCAAAGCAGCATTTACCCCCAGCCGGGAACCCCACGCGCAGACTCACCAATACGTCCGCCCTTTAGAAAGTGCCGTCATCTACGGACAAGCCGTATTTAGAATGGCAGAACAACTCAAAGCCGACGGTTTCGTACCCGATATTATCTGCGGACATTCCGGTTGGGGCCCGACATTATTTGTCAAAGAAGCTTTTCCAAATACGCCGCTTTTGTGCTATTTCGAGTGGTTTTATCATGCTATTGGTTCCGACGCAGATTTCGACCCAGCGGAACCTTTAACAGTTGACGATATGGCCCGAATTAGAATCAAAAATGCGCCGATTCTGATCGATTTATACTCTTGTGATTGGGGTTTGTCGCCCACTTATTGGCAGCGATCGCAATTTCCGCCAGAATTACAACAAAAATTATCCACACTCCACGACGGCGTAGATACCGATTACTTCAAACCAGACCCCGGTGCTAAACTGGTTTTGCCTAACTTAGACTTGTCTGGCGTTGATGAAATTGTCACCTACGTATCGCGGGGAATGGAACCTTACCGAGGTTTTCCCGAATTCATTGAGTCGATCGCCTATGTACAAGAACGCCGCCCCAATTGTCACGTCGTAATCGTTGGTTCAGAAAGAGTTTGTTATGGGCGTTCTTTACCAAACGGCGAGTCTTACAAAGACTATATGCTCAAAAAAGTACCCCTAGATTTGTCGCGAGTTCACTTTGTCGGGCCCCTACCTTACGGACTGTATCTAAAAGTAATTCAAGCATCCGACGTACACGTTTATTTGACCAGACCTTTTGTCCTATCTTGGTCTATGATTGAATCTCTATCAACCGGATGTTTAGTAATCGGTTCCGACACAGGGCCAGTCAGAGAAGTTATCCGCGATGGAGAGAACGGTTTGCTGGTCGATTACTTCTCACCGAAACAAGTAGCCGATCGCATTGATGAAGTTTTAGACCATCCTACCCGCATGGCAGAAATTCGCATCAAAGCCCGTCAAACCGCCCTAGAACGCTACAGTTTAGCTAAAATGCTGCCGCAACATCTACAACTGATCGAGCAAGTAGCAAATCGTTCCATGCCGCCTACAGTTGGTATGGAACCAGAACGGGAATTAGCAGCATCTTTTGCAGTGAGAATTTAGCAATAAAGTTGGTCAGGACTAAACCCCGGTTCACAACATCTCCTGTGCGGTGTATTCGCACAGGAGATGGTTGTTTCATTCTCTTGTAGGGGCTGCCCCCATGTCTGAAACGCCGTGAAATCGTCTGTGAGAGGGTAGGCATTCTTGGCACTACAAGAGTCAAAATCCCGATTTTGGTGAGAATGAAACCGCCCTGCTGATTGTTGGGGGACGCAAGAGTAAGTTCTTGTCCCCCCCTTTTTTAAGGAGGGGGGCTAGGGCGGATCGAGCTTAAATGAACCGTAATGGAGCCATAGTTGCTGGCAGCATTCATGCGAGTGGTAAAAAGCAGCACACCTGTAGAATTGGATGTAGTGGAGGCATTTAAGTTGGAAAGTATGGGGTTGGTAAATTTACAAGGCAATCTGGCGACGGTGAGTTGCGAGTTTTATAGGCAGTATTTTGGCGATCGTTTGAAGTAGCAGTCGATCGGATTTTTCAGGAAGACCGAGCAACGCTAAGTTGTCATTTGTATCATCCTAAGTAGGAAGGTGCAAATAAACAGAAGTATGTAACAAAAAGTAAAGCGAGCTAAAACCCTCTTCCCTTCTGCCTTCTGCCTCCTGCCTTCTGCCTTGTCTCAACGATAAATTTTCGTGCCTATCTACTTACGTTGTTTTGCTTGCTTTGCTTTTATCCGAGCTGCAATAACAGCTAAAAGAGCGTAACAACTTACCTCTTAGCAGCTTTAATTATATAATTAGCAATTTGCGTTACTACCATAACTGAAACACATTTTGCGATCGCATTGAGGAAGTTACATTTGAAAACGGGATCTTTAACTGTTGTCGGGACGGGGATTCAATTAGTTGGTCATCTGACCTTAGCAGCGAAGGCGTCGATCGAGCAAGCTGACAAAGTTCTGTTCGCCGTAGCCGATCCTGTTACTGCTAAATGGCTACAGACACTCAATCCCACCGCAGAAGCCTTGCCTTACAATACCAACAATCAGCGGCGCAGAGAGACATACCGGGAGATGGTCGATCGCATTTTGGCTGAAGTTCGTCAGGGGTTGAATGTATGTGCAGTTTTTTACGGTCATCCCGGTGTTTTCGCTTACCCCACCCATGAAGCGATTAAACAGGCGCGTCGGGAAGGTTTTAGGGCGCAAATGTTACCAGGAATTTCAGCGGAAGATTGCTTATTTGCTGACTTGGGTCTTGACCCAGGACGCAACGGATGTCAAAGTTTTGAAGCCACTGACTTTCTGATTCGGGGGCGTAAATTTGACCCGACCAGTGCTTTAATTTTGTGGCAGATTGCGACGATCGGCAATCTGGGTTTTTATCAAGAAGAGATTCAATTGCGCGGTCTAAAGGTGTTAACTGAAGTGTTAGAAATGCACTATGGTTCTGACCACGAAGTAATTGTTTACGAAGCAGCGGTTTATTATCCGGTTTGCGAGCCAGTTATCCAGCATATTCCTCTGTCCAAACTGGCTGAAACTCGTGTTACTCTAGTTTCGACACTTTATGTTCCGCCTCAAGCGTCTGCACCTGTAGACAGTGAAATGATGGCACGGTTGGGTATGTCTTTTGTTAAAGAAACTTAAGGTATTTTGCCAAGAGAATGTAGTAAAAACTACACTTTTTGTCTGCTGGACAAAAAGTGTATGTGTTAGAGGAGAAAAAATGTGGTAATGTCGCTTTATATAGAACAAAATCCTGACGATGGGAAGGCTCTGGCTCATCGGGGTGAAACTCATCGGCTGACGGGAAATTTTGAAGCTGCGTTAGATGATTTCAACCGATCGCTCGACTTGGAACCTAACAATGCTTGGGCGATCGCACACCGGGGCGAAACCTATTATTTGATGAAACGCTATCAGGAGGCATTCGCAGATTTCAACCGCGCCATTGAACTGAACCCTGATTATAATTGGGCGATCGCTCACCGAGGCGTAACCTACCGCTTTCTGGGAGAAGCATATTACCCAAAGGCGCTGGCTGACTTGGATCGAGCAATTGAGCGTCAGTCGGATTACGTTTGGGCGATCGCTTATCGCTGCCGCGTCTATGCCTTGATTAAAAGCTACGATCAAGCTCTGATTGACTTCGAGCGAGCGATCGCCCTTGACAGAACCATATTTGTAAAAAATTGGCAAATTGAGAAAGGGTTGATCCTTTGCTATGACGGTCAATATTCTGAGGCGATCGCCTGTTGCGAGCAGAGGTTGCAACAGGTTTCTGATGACACGACAGCTTTGTACTGCATTGCAGTATCTAAAGCGCGTTGGCAAGGAGTGGACAAAGCAGCAAGCGAAATCGAGCGATCACGGACAGCATTGCTTGCTCAATGGGATACAGGCGATCGGGGAGATATTCTCTACCGACTCTGCGGCTTAGCAATTTTGGCAGGGAACTGCGAACAAGCATGGCAATATCTGCGAGAAGCTATTCCTATCAATGATGAAGCCATTGAGTTAGTGGGTCACGATCCAGCTTGGTTGGATTGGCGGGACGACCCAAGAACTCAGGCATTACTCGCTAGTTAAGTGTTTGAGAAAACAAAGTTCAAGTAATTCAACATCAAGTAACATTTCAGGAGGATTTTATGCAGATGGATCTCAACGATCAGATGATTGCTCAAAGAGCAGAAACTTTTCGCTTGTCAAAGGCTTACGAACAGGCGATCGAGCTTTTTGAACAACTCCTAGAAAAGTATCCAGACAATGCTTGGGTCAATGCTCATCTAGGAGCAATTTATTGCCAGTGGATGGATTATGGGAAAGCAGAAGATTATTTAAAGAAAGCGACGAGCAAAGAGAAGGATCTGTATTTCTGGGCACATGCACAGCTAGGTGAAATTTATCGTCTCCGGGCAATTGCGGAAAATCGGAAACCGGAATATCTTGAATGCGCTAAAAAACATTTCACAAAAGCACTTAATGCTAAAAAACCAGAAGAAAGCAACTATGCGTGGGCATTAGCTCACTTGGGAGCAACCTACCGCCTGGAAATGACTCGCGAGCTACAATTGCTAAGTACCAATGAGATAGATATCCCCAGTAAAGAAGAGGCGTTGAAATGTTTTAACAGAGCGATTGAACTTATCCCCACATACGCTTGGGCATGGGGTATGCGAGCAACGGTTTACAGATTGGCTCAAGAATACGAGGATTCATACTGGGATTTAGAAGTAGAGACAGTAATATCTCCGGAAATGGGGGTTTTGCAAAATTCTCCTTCTCCGGTTCCATTCTTAGCGACTAGGAGGGTAAATCTTCATGAACACGCATTGCTGTCTTTTTATTTAACGAAAAAAGAAGAAGACCAAAAACGGAAAGACAAACACTACGGTAGAGCGATCGCTTTTGCCCAACAAGCCTTGATACTTCAACCAGGTGACTTGATTGCTCAGCTAATTCTTACCGTAATTGAAGCTAACCAAAAGAAGGAACAGCATAGGGGGGAGCCTTTACCAGACCAGGAGATTCAGAAGTTTAAATCAAAATTACAAAGATTCTTTCAAGACGGAGAGTCAGAATTTTCTGAAATATGTAAAAACGTCTTACGAGAACAAATTCGTGCTCAGCAAACAAAATTTGAGATTTTGAACAATATAAAGGAGGAGGCTGGGAACGATCATAAATTAACACAGCTTATTTTGAAATATGTGGAAGATGACCCTAGTTCAAAAGTTGACGAGAAGGCACTATTATGGCTATGGAAAAATTTTGCCCTGACGGAGACATGTAGCATTGTTCTTTTCTTGCTTAGTGACTTCAGCGAAATTCTGGATCAAGACAGTATTATTGGAACAGCACAACCTTATCGGGAGCTTGCGGCGGCAATCAATCGTTACTACACCGGGGAAAGGCTTTATCAAACTCCAGTACTTTCGGAGGAACAACGGCGAACGATATTTGGAAAGTTCCTCGTTGGATTACAATGAGAGTTCTATGAAACGAGTACAGAAACCCCTAATTCAAGGGAATTGACTGAAAAAAATTAACGACGATTAGCTTACATTATTCACTGTTCACTACGTTAAAGATGAGGATGATTCTCATGAGTAAACTGTTTGATTTATTAACAGATTTAGCACTTGACACCAACAAACAAAGTGTTTTTATCAATAACCCCAGGTCTTTAATGGACGAGGTAGGTTTATCTGAAGCAGAGCAAACTGCAATGATGAGCAAAGACTCCGCTAAAATTGCAGCGTTCTTTGCAGACGAACTAATTTCACTTGCCATTACCACTAGCGATCCAGGCCCCGATCCCTTGCCAGATCCAGACCCTTTTCCTCCTTCTCCACCGTCAGACCCCAAACCTGACTCTGAGTAAGATGTGGTATTGAAGTCAAACCGCTCATAATTGTCTACACTTTTAGAAAGTAGATTGATATTTCACAAGCTCAAACCGCACTTGTTGCGGTTTTTTGTCATAAAAACCTAACTATGCAAAATTACCAAATTAGTGAAAAACTGCATGAGAGCAGTAACTCGTTAGTCTATCGCGGAGATCGGCAAGCAGACAATCTGCCTGTTATCCTCAAAATGCTCAAAGAATCCTATCCTTCACCTGAAAAAATTGCCTGGTTTAAGCGAGAGTATGAAATAACCCAAAACATTAACTTACCAGGCGTAATAGATGTTTACAGCTTCCAAAACCTAGAAAATCAGTGGGTAATTGCCTTAGAAGATTTTGGTGGCGAATCCCTCAATCAGATAATCGCTAAGAAACAATTTACAATTGCTGAATTTCTCCATCTGGCAATTGAAATTGTTGACATTCTCGGTCAGGTTCACCAGCAGCACATTATCCACAAAGATATTAACCCATCAAATATTGTTTTAAATCAGCAGACAGGTAAGCTGAAGCTAATTGATTTTGGAATTTCCACAACACTGTCGCAAGAAAACCCAACCTTTCTTAACCCGAACATATTAGAAGGAACGCTGGCTTATATCTCGCCAGAACAAACAGGTCGCATGAATCGAACAATCGATTACCGCACTGATTTTTACTCTCTGGGGATAACTTTTTATGAATTACTAACCGGACAGTTACCTTTCCCCACGAATGATGTTTTGGAATTAGTGCATTGTCATATTGCTAAACAACCTACCCCACCGCACGAACTCAAACCAGAAGTTCCACCAATTATTTCGGCGATCGTGTTGAAATTAATGGCAAAAAATGCTGAGGAACGCTACTTGTCAGCATATCAAATAAAGGCAGATTTACAAGAATGTCTCAGACAGTGGCAGAGCAAAGAGCAAATTGACCCTTTCCCAATTGCTCGGCACAATATTTCCGATCGATTTCAAATTCCCCAAAAACTCTACGGGCGAGAACGGGAAATTTCTGCCCTATTAGCTGCTTTTGAGCGAGTTAGTCAAGGAACCAGTGAAATGATGCTGGTTTCTGGATATTCTGGGATTGGAAAAACTGTATTAATACAAGAAATATATAAGCCGCTGACTCGCCAACATGGTTATTTTATTTCTGGTAAGTTTGACCAGTTTCAACGAGATACTCCCTACGCATCCTTAATTCAGGCATTTCGTTCGTTAGTACGGCAGTTACTAACAGAAAGCGATGCCCAAATTAGCAAGTGGCGAGAGAAACTCCAAGCGGAATTAGGGGAAGCTGGAGGGGTAATCGTTGAAGTTATTCCTGAAGTAGAACTAATTATTGGTTCCCAACCACCCCTACCAGATCTCCCGCCAGCAGAACAGAGGAATCGCTTTAATCGGGTTTTGCAAAAATTTATTAATACATTTACTCAGCCCGAACATCCATTAGTAATTTTCTTAGACGACTTACAGTGGGCAGATATAGCCTCGCTGGAATTAATTCAACTGCTGATGACAGTAGCAGATAATAAATATCTATTTCTCATGGGCGCCTATCGCGATAATGAAGTAAGCTCGGCACATCCGCTAACTCAAATTTTGGAAAATATTGCCAAAGCAAAAGTAACAACCATTAATAAAATATTGCTGGCACCTTTAGCCTTAACCGATATTACGCAACTTTTAGTTGATACGTTTTTTGCAGCATCAAAAAATGTTAAGCCACTTGCCGAATTGCTCCAGCAAAAAACAGGTGGTAATCCGTTTTTTATCAATGAATTCTTAAAATCCCTGCATTCTGAAGCATGGTTGTATTTTAACTACGAATCTCAGAAATGGCAGTGGGACTTAGAACAAATCAAAGCGCAACCGCTTACAGATAACGTTTTAGAACTAACGAGCAAAAATTTAAAAAAACTCCCGACAGCAACTCAGGCAGTATTGAAATTAGCAGCTTGCGTAGGAAATCAGTTTGACTTGAAAACACTGGCGATTATCTATGAAAAATCTCTCCAAGAAACAGCAACCGATTTACGGTCAGCACTCCAATCTGGTCTAATTATACCCCTCAGCCATGCTTATCAGTTGGCGGAACTTGATGTAGCAGGTTTGTCAGATCAGTTAGTTGCAGAATACAAATTTGCCCACGACCGCATTCAACAAGCAGTTTACTCTCTCATCTCCGAAGCAGATAGACAGTCAGTACATCTGCGAGTGGGAAGGTTATTACTCCAAAATACATCATCTGAAGAATTGTCACAGAAGCTGTTTGATATTGTCAATCAGTTGAACAAAGGCCGTGCGCTGATTGAGCGACAAATAGAGCGATACGAGTTAGCTCGATTAAACTTAAAGACCGGTAAAAAAGCCAAATCTTCAGCGGCTAGCCAACCAGCTTTCAATTACCTTCATATCGGCTTAAGTTTGTTAAATAAAAAGAGTTGGTTGCAGCAGTACAACCTTACCTTAGATTTGCATTTAGAAGCAGCAGAAGCAGCTTATACAATTGCTAATTACGATGAAATGGAGCGCTTAGCTGGGGTAGTTTTGCAAAAAGCCCAAACGCTGTTAGAAAAAGTAAAAATATATGAAATTAAAATGCAAGCTTATTGCGCCCAAACGAAATTTATGGAGGCGATCGACATTGGGCTAGAAGTTATGAAATTACTAGGGGTAGAATTACCGGAACGACCGAACCAATCGGATCTGACACGAGAGATAGAGCAGATAAAATTTGCCTTAGCAGGTAGGCAAGTCCAGGAGCTAATCGACTTACCCCAAATGGTAGATCCGCATAAACTGGCAGCTATGAGGATCATGAACTACTTATTTGGTCCTGCGTTCATAGCAATTAATCAACTGAGCTTGGTAAATTGGTGCAGACAGGTCAATTTATCAGTTCAGTATGGTAATTCCGCTGATTCTGCTTTTCCATACGTAGGTTATGGGCTAATCCTATGCCTAACAGGAAAAATTGACACTGGCTATCAGTTTGGTCAAATTGCTTTGAAGCTACTAGAACGGTTCAAAGATCAAACATTCAAAGCCAGAACTTATGCAATGTATCATCTATTTCTCAAGCATTGGAATGAACCTCTCAAAGATACATCATCTTTTTGTATGGAAGCTTATCAAAGTGGCATAGAAACAGGAGATATTGAATATGCTGCTAGTGCTATAGCTAGCCATGCTTACGCTTTGTACCTAAGCGGTATGGAGTTGATGGATGCGAAGAAAAAGATGGCAAAAGCAATTGAAGTTACTTATCAAACTAAACAGGAACCTTACCTTCATTGGACTCAAACTTATATGCAGGCGATCCTAAACTTGATGGGACAAGCAGAAAATCCCTGCCGTTTGATTGGTGAAGTATATGATGAAGAAAAGATGATACCAATTCATCTAGAAAGTGGCGATAGAACTGCGCTCATGCAAGCTTATTCACATAAAGTTACTCTCTGTTATATTTTTGAGGAATTTCAGCAAGCTGTTGAGAATGCCGACTGCTTTGAAGAATACTCAGCTAATGCAGGTTCTTCGTATATTCTCCCTCCTGTCTATTTGTATGATATGTTAGCCCGATTGGCGCTATATCCTAATTCCTCAGAAACGGAAAGAGAAGAAATCCTGACAAAGGTGGCTGCTAAACAAGAAAAAATGGAAACATGGGCAAAGCAGGCTCCCATGAATTACCTGCACAAATTCTATCTAGTGGAAGCGGAACGCGATCGCGTATTAGGCAACGATAAAGATGCCAGAGAATATTACGATAAAGCCATCATCGTAGCCCGCGAAAACGAATATCTCAACGAAGAAGCCCTCGCCTACGAACTAGCAGGCAGGTTTTATTTAGCCAGAAATCAAAATCATGTTGCCCGTCACTACCTGCAAGATGCCCACTATGCTTATCAGCGCTGGGGGGCTGTAGCTAAGGTAAAAGATTTAGAAGGGCGATACCCGCAGTTTTTAGCCATTCAGTCGCTTGGTTCAACCCGAACAGATACTGAAAATAATATCATCAATCCAATCACCACAACTGGTAGCAATTCCGGCGAAGCGCTAGATTTTGCCGCAGTAATGAAAGCATCGCAAGCTATCTCCGGTGAAATCGTTTTAGAACAATTGTTAAACCAGGTGATGAAAACTGTGATTGAAAACGCAGGCGCTCAAAAAGGTTTTCTCCTTCTGGATAAAGGCGGGAATTGGGCGATTGAAGCGGAAGCAGCAGTAGAATGCGAGATCATTACCATTATGCAATCCATTCCCGTAGATTCCGTAGATCCTGCAACTGGAATTCCCCTGCTATCAACCGCCATAGTTAACTACGTCGCTCGCAGCCACGAAAATGTAGTATTAAATAACGCCACCGATGAAGGACAATTTACTCGCGACTCTTACATTACCGCTACTCAACCCAAATCGATCCTCTGCACTCCCCTACTCAATCAAGGCAAACTCGGTGGAATTCTCTACTTAGAAAATAATTTGGCGATCGGCGCATTTACCTCGGAAAGAGTGGAAACTTTAAAAATCATTGCCGCTCAAGCTGCGATCTCGATTGAAAATGCAACTCTCTACGAAAAATTAGAAGATTACAACCGAACTTTAGAGCAAAAAGTAGAAGATCGCACCGCACAATTAGCCCAAGCTAATGCAGAAATATTAGTTTTGAACGATCGGCTAAAAGTAGAAAACCTTCGCATGAGTGCCGAACTAGACGTAACCCGCCGCCTGCAACAAATGATTTTGCCTCAACAGCAGGAATTAGAGTCAATTGAAGGGCTAGAAATTGCTGCATTCATGGAACCCGCTGATGAAGTTGGCGGCGACTACTACGACGTACTAAATTACGGCGGTAAAGCCACAATTGGCATCGGCGATGTGACAGGACACGGTTTAGAAAGCGGCGTGTTAATGATTATGGCACAAACAGCAATTCGCACTTTGTTAGTTCACAATGAAACCGACCCAGTTAAATTATTGCAGACAGTCAACCAAACGCTTTTTGACAACGTAGAGCGCATCAATTGCGGTAAAAGTATGAGCCTTTCTTTGCTGGAATATCGGGGGGACAACATCCTGCGTTTGAGCGGACAGCACGAAGAGGTAATTGTCGTGCGTTCCAGTGGCGAAGTAGAGCGGATTGATACGATGGAGTTAGGCTTTCCCATCGCCTTGGAACCAGATATTGCCGATTTCATTGCTACTACTGAAATAGAGTTAAATTCCGGGGATGTTGTCGTACTCTACACAGATGGAATTACCGAAGCTTTTGATATGAATCAAAAGGAATACGGTATTGAGCCAATGATTGAACTTGTTGCCATTAACAGGGAAAAGTCAGCAGCAGAAATCAAGCAAGCTATTATTGACGACGTGCGGCGATACATCGGGGAGCAAAAAGTATTTGATGACATTACTTTGGTTGTAATCAAACAGAAGTAAGTATGGGAGAATTTAGTAGTCCGACTGTCCCACAGTCCGACAGGGAATGAATTCCCTGCCTCAAAGCTAAAGTCCTCTAAAGAGGACTAATGAGTTTAAAAATTTTTATTCTCAGTCCTCTTCAGAGGACTTTTGCTATTAGACAGGGGTTTCAACCCCTGGCGGACTGGCGGGTAGGCGGGAGGATTGATGGACTAAAAGCTTAAGTTGACACGCCTTGGGCAATGCCGTTTCCCTACGCCCAAATAATCAAGAACACTTAATGAGAGATGTAATTCTCACCCGATTAATTGTAGGGAAATGGCACTGCCGTTTCCTGATTGTGCGTAATATTAATTCCGAGGCAAGCGGATTTGATATAACTACTCATTTCGTAAGCCTTTCTGCTTGACCAACCCTAGAAATTACCAATGAATAGTATAACCGAAATTGGGCGATCGCCAATAGTTTACAAACCAGATATCGGCACAAAATCGTAACCGTAACTGGTGCGATTTCCGGGTTTAACAGTTACTAACTGAACTGCGCGATTACGATCGCCCGAAGGTAAAAACCGAATCGGGCCCGATGCTCCATTTGCGGAAAAATCTGACGCCGATAACGCTTGTTGAATACCTGTACGAGTCGGATTGCGCCCTAAACCGGCAATTAAGGCGATCGTCGCATCGTAGGCTAAAGCTGTGCGCCAACTTACTTCAGCATTCCAAAGTTGTTTGGATGTTTGGCGAAAGTTTGACTGCGGATCTGCGAGAATGTGCCAAGGAACAGCTAGCACCATATCTGTTGCGGCTGCGCCACCGATTTGCAGTGTTTTAGCAGTATAAGCATCGTCTCCTGCTAGTAACGGCAGGCGTTTGGCGTTTACTTGCACTACTTGCAAAGCTTGGTCGAGCGTGGCGGTATTGGCTGCTAAAACAATCACTTCTGCTCCCTGGGCGATCGCACTTTTAAAGCTCTCGGCAGCATTAAAATTACCCTTAGCAAAGTCAAATTCCGATACTACTTGTCCGCCATCTCCGTAAAGAGCAGTAGTGAATTCACTTTTTAAAGATTTGCTATAATTGCTAGCAGAATTGAAAAATACAGCAGCTTTTTGCTTTTGCAATTTTGTCAGCATATAGCGGGAAATAGCATTAGCCGCAAACCGATCGCTCGGCACTGTCCGAAATATATTGTTGCCAACTCCTGAAAGCTGCACCGACGTACTTGTGGGAGAAATTGCTACTAATTGTTTTTGCTGGTAAATCTTGCTGGCTGCTAGCGTTGCGTCAGAACTAAAATGCCCGATCACTCCTAAAACTTCAGAGTTATTTGCTAAAGCACTGGCAATTTGCGAGGCAATCTCTGGGTTGTTGTCGTCGTTAGCAACTAGCACTTTTAATGGAGTACCGCTAATGCCGCCACTTTGGTTGATTTCATTTTGAGCTTGAGCGACGCCCCGCAGAATTTCTTGAGCACCATTGATATCGCTGCCAATGGGAACTGCGGCGGCAATTGTGTAGGATTTGCGATCGCCGATGCGGGCGTTGTTGAGGTAAATTAGTGCTTCGGGATCGTTGCGATTCGTTTTCAGCGAAGCTTGTAAGTCGGAAATAGCTGCGTTATAGTTGCCAGATGCGATCGCCTGTACTGCTGCTTGTTTGGTTGTTGTGGCTTGATCTGGAAGTAACAGTTTTTCGCCAGCACTCAGACGCTGCCCAATTGCCTGCTCTGACTGGGGGGAATTCCCCGTCGCCGAGTTGGGAAAAGTCGGATTTTGGGGTGATAAACCCCCGACATTGATGCCGCCTCGGCTTGTCAGCCACCAAATACCTGCACCGGCTAGCCCGATCGTAATTAGGAGCGATAATACCAGAACAGCGGTTTCGTTTTTTTGGGACATAATTTTACCTTTTTAGATTTTTGAAATAACGAAGTCATTAGTCATTAGTTATTAGGAGCGAGTCAAAAACATTGAACCAGGAGAAAAAGTGATTTTAACTTGGCGATCCCGAATTGATATAGATTGCATCAGATAGAGTGATTGGATCTATCAATTGATGATTTCGGAGCTGAGACACCCTGCAAGCCTAAAATCCAGTAGTCACTATTCCCTTATTATATGCGATCGCCCGGATCTGATATAATTCAGTAACATTGGCATAGTCAAAATAGCGATCGCACTCTTTAGTCTGAATGCTTTCAAGGTGGTTCCACCAGAAAAATGCAGGAATTTTTATAAGTTACCGCATCAAAGATTAGTGAACCCTACCCTGCAAGAGCGCCACTTCCTCCATTCCAAATTTAGTTAAGCAGGCAAGAAATGATAACTGGTGAATTAGATAAAACGCTGAGTGTTGGAACTGAATTATACAATCTGACGTGAGTACACCTGAGAACTACCTTGAAAAACACCTAGGGGCTAACTCTTCAGTCCTGTATTTAGTTACAAATTTTTACGTTCAAAGTTGGATATATATCATAAACCTTTGAAAAAAAGCTTTTCTTAATCATATCTTTATTTTTCTCCGCGAGGGGGACAGGGAGGGAGGCTGTAACAGCAAAGGGTTCGGTAAAATAATTAAAGTTTGTTGAAATTTATAAAAATAGCTGCAATACTTTGTAATGTAAAGAGGAAAGTTGAAAAATATCTAAAGACAAACTAATTGGATTGCGATGTCGCTAAGGTAGTATATATGACGGTTTGTCACAGAAAAAGAGTGTTAAGCTCCGCTAAGCTCAGCAAAAGTAAAAGCTCGCTATTTCATTAAGTTCGATCGATAACAAAGGCTAAGGTAAAGTTCATGGCAAACTCAGTTGTAAATCAGCCAAACGCAGCAGGAGTGCAGTGGCAGCCACAAGATATTATCCGCGGTCTAGTGTGGAAAATTGCGATCGCAACCTGGCTGTTAATGGCCGTAGGCAGCGCCACGCGAGTCATGAATGCGGGGCTCGCTTGCCCCGACTGGCCGCTGTGCTACGGTCAATTAATACCCGCAGCGCAAATGAATTTGCAGGTATTTCTGGAGTGGTTTCACCGGTTGGACGCAGCGGCAATTGGCTTGAGCGCGATCGCACTTTTAGGACTATCTTTGTTTTACCGCAGCCGCCTGCCAAAATGGCTGCCTTGGGCGAGCGCTGGGGCAGTATTTCTAATCGTTTTTCAGGGCGTATTGGGCGGCTTGACAGTAACACAACTGCTGAGATTTGACATCGTTACCGCTCACTTGGGAACAGCTTTACTATTTTTTGGCACCCTGCTAGTCATCGGTTTCATGCTGACTCCCTACCAAGCTACAGGAAATGTCGGCAAATTAGCTTGGGTAAGTTCGATCGCAGCATTATTAGTTTACCTGCAAAGTTTGCTAGGAGCATTAGTAGGCTCTAGATGGGCACTGCACCAATGTTTAGACTCCTCAGAATTGTGCTCGGTAATGAACAGCCACATCGCCGGTATCGTACCAGCTACAGCAGCGACTTTAGCCGTAGCAGTCATGGCTTGGCGGCAGCCTGCACTGAGTCCAAACTTGCGAAAACTGGCTAACTGGGCGAGTGTTTGCCTAATTGCTCAATTAGTTCTGGGATTAGCAACATTCCGGCTGCACCTTCAGGTAGAACCGCTGACAGTCGCCCACCAAGCAGTCGGTGCTGCTTTGCTGGGAACCCTGATAGCTTTTAGTGTTTTAGCTTGGCGCGATCGAGTTTTATCAGCTTGAGAGATAAGTAAGATGGGGCGGGTTTATTAATCCTTGTAGCTACAGCAAATATTTATCCTAAAACCCGCCCATACAACCTAATGACGAATTCGCAAATAATTACTAACAGCTTACAACCGATGCAAGAAATCCTTACCAACGACAGCCCCCGCCTCCACGAAAACTTTTCGCAAGTGGTGAAAAGTTACTATCAACTAACAAAACCCAGAATTATTTTACTGCTGCTAATCACCACATCAGCAGGAATGTGGATGGCGGCCAAAGGAGAAGTAGACCCGCTATTACTGGTATCAACTATTACCGGAGGCGCTTTAGCTTCTGCGTCGGCGAATACGATTAATTGTGTCTACGACAGCGACATCGATTATATTATGGAGCGCACCCGGTGGAGGCCGATTCCTTCCGGGCGTGTCAAGAAGCGGGATGCTTTGATATTTGCGATCGCCCTAGCTACAATATCCTTTACATTGCTGACAGTTGTTGCCAACTTATTAGCGGCATTGCTAGCAATGTCAGGCATCGTTTTCTATGTCCTAATTTACACCCACTGGCTGAAGCGTCACAGCGTGCAAAACATCGTCATTGGCGGTGCAGCAGGGGCGATTCCGCCGCTAGTTGGGTGGGCTGCGGTGACGGGAGATTTGAGTTGGGGTGCGTGGCTGCTGTTTGGGATTATCTTCCTGTGGACACCGCCGCATTTTTGGGCATTAGCAATGATGATTCGCGACGAATACAAGGAAGTAGGCGTCCCGATGTTACCCGTAATTGAGGGCGACGAAGAGACAGCCCGCCAAATTTGGATTTACACGCTATTGATGATTCCTGCAACTTTGCTGCTAGTTTATCCCCTGCATTTAGCGGGCGCGGTGTATGCGGGTACAGCTATTTTCCTGGGTGCTATTTTTGCCCAAAAAGCTTGGTTGCTGTTGCAGACTCCAGAGGATAAGATTGTTGCGCGATCGCTCTTTAAATACTCTATTCTGTACCTGATGCTATTGTGCGCCGGAATAGTGGTTGACAGTTTGCCTGTGACTCATAATTTTACTACTGCTGTTGTACAAAATGTGCAAACTTTGATTAGTGCAGTTGTGATGTAGTTAGGACTTACGCAGAAATACCAAAGAAACCGGGTTTTTCACCAGTATTAAAGTCTCAAATCCACTATTTCGCTAAAAAACCCGGTTTCTGCCTAAGTCATAGTAGTGAGTTAAATTGCAATTCTTAAAATTCAGCCCGCATCTAGCGGGTTTTGTTTATTTAATTTAGGGAATGGGATATAACCATTTGCGAAATAATTGTGTTAAGCGCGGCATGATCAAATAGGTGAGCAGGATAACAGTGAGGCCTGTGATCATCAGAGATATGAGCAAGGCAGGAAGCCCTGATAGTAGCGGTACCAGCAAACGATTGAGAATAGAAATGGTAAAAAACACTCCCAACCATGTAACTAACGCCATTTTGTAGCGAGGGGGTGGAGCCTTCATCGATTTATTGGGCAGCGTAAACCAGGTTTCCAATCCGGTCAGGGTTTGAATATCTTCTGGCCTTTCAATCAAGGGCTGTAATCGCTCAATCCACTCTCGCCGAACATCAGATTCTAGCCATGTCTTGAGATTGTCGTAGCAATCGAACTTGAGAATGACCACGTACTCAGGATGAGCGTGATGCTGGGGTCGAATAGTGCTGACACCCAGATGTCCCTTGAATTTTCGTGCATCTGCAGCGATGCCATGAAACCATGCTTCGTAACCTTGGTCGCGCCCCGGTTTCACTACATGAGAGATCACAGCGGTGACTAGAGAGTTTTCTTCACTGGTATTGCTCGCCAACGGTTCTTCCAACATAGAATTTAGAGAATTAACTGAGAGAAAAGTTTTATTCAGAACAACCGCCCTAGAGACACCAAATTACTCGGCAATTTTCGGCAGCACGTCTGGAAACAGAAGGGAGATTAACGAATGCGATCGCAAATCTCTTCAGCATTCAATCCTCGCTTGTACCAGGTTGCGATGCGGCGAACGGTAATGCCTTTACCAACGATGTGGGGACATCCACCATGCAGTCCGGGAGTGTGTGTAATGAGCTTACCAATGTCAATAGATACTGCTGTGGTCATAAATTTTATAATCTTAACTATACCTATAATAGATGAAAACCCTATAGAGGCGTTAGAATTAAAAATGCAAAATCCAAAATGGAACCTACAGAGGAATCGGGAGTATGAGGATATATGCAAATTGTTTGGACAAAACACGCCCAGGAGCGTCAGTAACAATGGGAGGAGCGATTGAGAATTACCAGGGAAGAGGTTGAAGCGACTGTCACCAATCCTCAACAGATTATCGTGGAAGAGGATGTTTTGGTGGCTCAAATTAAACGAGGCAATGGTCTTCTGAGAGTACCCTTTGTTGAAATTGGCAAAACCAGGCGAATTTTAACCCTGTACTGGACAAATCAAGTCAAGCGATATTGGCAGGAGAATCCCAATGAAAGTTAAATACGATGCAGAAGCAGACATTCTGATTTTTATTTTCCGTGATGCGTTTCCAGCTAATGCTATCTCTGAACCTGGAGGCGTGATTGTCAGTTATGACGAAAGTGACGAACCAGTTAGCATCGAATTTCTCAATGCCTCCAAACGTAAACTGTTTAATGCTCAAGAACTCATACTAACGATCGCAACGTAGTTGATGCGCTCGATCGAGGTGGCATCGCAGAATTAGATCGCGGTGTGAGTTTGGGGCGATAAATGAAGTAAGCTAGAGAGAAAGGTTTCAAGCAATTTTAACCAATGCGAGCATCCGTTGCTTATCTGTTTGACAGAATCACAGTGCACCCAAGACAATGTGGCGGTCGTCCCTGCATCCGGGGAATGCGGATTCGAGTCATCGATATCCTAGAGTTGCTAGCTGCGGGGGAGCAAATTTTTGAGTTTTGCGAAAAATTGCCAGACTTGGAACTTAACGATATTAAAGCTGCGCTTTGAACTTGCTACTAAGTATGATTATGTCAAAGCCCCTAATGCTCTCAGAGTCGATTTTTGAGCGTTCGTCAATCCGCCCGGTCTGGAATATTCATGCCTTCATACAGCCGATCGCCCATCAACGTCCGGTTACAGCCACCAGTTGCGACATCCCATAGCTTAATCGTGCGAATAATAAATTAGGTCTTTTGGGCAATAATATAAACATGATTTTCAGGATACTGGTCATATTCGAGATGGCGGCAGGTGCAATGATGCTCAACCAGAATTTGCAGGAAAGTATCTACACCCAAAGTGCTGTAATCAAAGTCTTGACCTTGAAATGCTCCCGAAACCTCGCTGCTTGTATGTCCGCCGCCACAAGTGAACAGGATCACTCCATTAGGTTCAAGCGCATCGCATAGCTTTTGTATCACAGGCCCTTGCCTGTTGATTGGCAGGTGAAACGTGCTATCCCACGCTGCAATCAGGCTGTAAAGTTTCGGCGGCAGCCAATCACAAATGTCTTCCCGGTAAAACGTGATTTCTGGATGTAGCCGCTGGGCTAAATCGATCATTTCGCTAGAAATATCAAGTCCTTCAGGCTGAAATCCATGTTTGGATAAACTGTTAATAAAACGCCCGCTGCTTCCACACCCGACATCAAGTGCTGCGTGCTGCTTAGAAGTAAATTTAATCGCCCGTTCTAATTGGGCAATGCCGTAGGTTGAATGTTGATGCTCAGTTTGCCACCATTGGGCTATTCGGTCGTAGCGGGCCGATGTATCATTTGGCTCCATAGAGTCACCTCATAAGTCGCGATCGAGATTTTCAGGACAATTAAAATCTTTCTCTACGGTACACCCAGACTACGCGATCGCCCCTAACGCTTTCGTTAGAGAGGCAGGCATGAGCAGACGAGAAGGAAATAAACTTTACTCCTATATCATTACATCTTGAACACTACCAAATTTTTCAATGTTTTAACTTCTGGCTGTCAGTGGGAAAGTGCCGATTTCTGTTGGAGATTCTGGCAGAGGGGGGCGCAGACAAAGATAAACTAGCGGCCCTAACAGCGGAACTAGAGAGACTGCCCAAAAAATGCGATCGTCCGAGAGTCCGCGGCGTGCCATGTCGTCTCCCAAAAGTGAGGGAAATATTACAGCCATCAAGCAACAATCCCAAGTTATTAAATGCACAAAAGGAATTAATTGCCACTGCCTGACATAATCTCCCCAATCTCCATTTAACCAAGCCCAAGCTAACAGCCAGATAGTAGTTAGTAAAAGTACAATCCCTGTCCAGCGGGAGTCTGATATTTTGATCAACATATCTTTGTGGCCGGAAAATTCTTGCTGAGGCTGGCGGAGGAGTAAATAGGGAATTAAGCCGATGATGCCGGCGCCGTTGGAAGCGAGGAAAGCAGGCCAAGCGGATATATTTTGGGTTTTCTCATCAATAAATAGGAGGCAAGCGTAGACCATCGGCCAGACTCCCATGAGAGCGAATATGGTGACAAGGTAGGGGTTGATTCCTTCTAGCTGCAACTTGAGCATTTTTTCCATAACTGTTAGCGTTCCGGGCTGATCGAGAGGAGCTAGCAGTAAGGTGTAGGCAATAAATGTTGCCCAGAGCAACCCCAGAAAAATTTTTGTTTTCATTATTATATATAACGAGTATTTGAACCAGGCTAAATTAAATTATGGTAAAGTAACGCCCGAGTTAGGCGCGTCTATCTTAGGTCATAAGCACTTCGATTGGAACAGCGGCTGCAAACCGGGTTTTAGTTCGGGGATGAAAGGCTCTACAGCAGGCGATCATTACTTTAGGCAGACGCAGGGGCCATGTCAGGAGAGATACATTTTAAACAATCGATTGTTTTTATTACAAAACCCCTTAGCAAAGGAGTTTCAGCGGTGAACTTAATATCTGTAGAGGAACTCAAAGCGCTGGTACAACAATCTCCTGGATTGTGCGTATCAATTTATATGCCAGTCGCTCAAGGAACAGAAGTTCAACAAAATCCGATTCGGTTCAAAAATTTAATCAGAGAGGCTGAAGACAAAATAGTAGAGTGCGGATTTGACAAAAAAGAAGCTGCCCAATTGCTAGAGCCAGTCCGAGCAGAAATTGACCAGGAAAACTTTTGGGAAAATCAAAGCAACCTGCTGGCGATTTTTGTCGGTTCGGGATTTTTCCGCTACTATACCTGTCCGGTGAATTTTGATGAATTAGTGGTTGTAAGCGACAATTTTCACGTCAAACCGCTGATGCCTATGCTGACAGGAGATAATTTATTTTATGTTTTAGCTCTCAGTCAGAAGGAAGTGAGGCTGATTGAGTGTACGTCTTACAGTGCGAGGGAAGTTGAAGTTGAAAACTTGCCGAAAAGCCTTGAGGAGGCTCTGCAATATGACCCGACTGCTAAAGATGGTCAGTTTCGGATTGCTACTTCAAAAGGAGGCACTAATAATTCTTTTCAGCATCCGGGAAGTTTTCACGGTCAAGGAAGTCCTGATCAAGATGAGCGCCAGCACGAAATATTGCAGTATTTCCACATAATCGATGGGGCGCTGCACAAATATTTGCACAACAAAAAAGCTCCTTTAGTGTTAGCTGGAGTTGAGTATTTGCTCCCGCTTTACCGAGAAGCTAATACCTACCCGCATTTATTTGAAGAAGGAATTACAGGCAATCAGAAACTTCTCAAGCCGGAAGAGTTGCGGACCGAAGCTTTTCCGCTGGTGGAACCTTTGTTTTTGCAGGCTCAGTCAGAGGCGATCGCACAATACCACGATCTGACAGGAAGCGATAAAATTTCTGCTGATTTGAAAGAAGCTGTTTCGGCTGCTTATTTTGGACGGGTCGATCGACTATTTGTTGCTCTTGGCGTTCAGCAGTGGGGTAGTTTTAATCCCGATACGAACTCGGTGCAAATCCATCCCGATGCAGAATTGGGTGACGAAGATTTGTTGAATGTCGCAGCAATTCAAACTATTCTCAACGGCGGAACTGTTTACGCGGTGCCACCGGAAAAAGTTCCGGACGAGGCCCCTTTAGCTGCTATTTTCCGCTATTAATTTACCAGGTTTAAACCAATGGAATCTAGTTCAATGACAAATTCCGACAAACAAAACCAAAGTAGCAGCGGCGATACCGAACGCTGGGCATCTTTAATTGGTGGCGGGGCGCTGGTGCTTTTTGGCTTGTCGCAGCGTTCTTTGAGAGGTGCTTTGCTGGCGGTTGCGGGCGGCGGTTTAGCCGCTCGCGGGCTGGGGGTTGTGGAGGGTTTGCAGTCGGCTGCAGATCCGAATCAAAGCATTAAAGTTGAAAAGACGGTGACGATCGACAAACCGACTGAGGAATTGTACCGTTTATGGCGCAATTTTGAAAATTTGCCTCGGTTTATGAAGCATCTCAAACACGTTACGGTAATAGATCAAACACGTTCTCACTGGATTGCCAGCGCGCCGATGGGTAATAGTGTGGAATGGGATGCAGAGATTGTCCGCGAAGAAGAAAATCGCTTAATTGCTTGGGCGTCTGTGGAAGGATCTGATGTTGACAATTCTGGCTTTGTGCGCTTTCAACCGGCACCAGCGGGACGCGGTACAGAGGTAAAAGTTGTCATCGAATACAACCCTCCCGGCGGTGCAATTGGTGCTGGCGCTGCTAAACTATTTGGCGAAGCTCCCGAACAGCCAATTGCCAATGATTTACGTCGTTTTAAGCAGTTGATGGAAGCTGGCGAAATAGCGACTACGGAAGGTCAACCTTCGGGCCGCAAGTAATAAGTTAGATGGTGTCCCCCGATTTAAGCATCTTTGTTGTTTACGTGATTAGCTGATGTCATCTCAAGTGGTTTTCGGAAATGCGGGCGCTGAAGGTGCAAGTCGGGGCGGTTGGTTTGCGGGTCACTTTATGGCGCCAGAAGATGACCCGCGATCGACTTCTGTTTTAGAAGTAAAATGGGGCACTCACCCCGCCGGAGATTGTAGGACTGAGTGGGCGGTAAATGCGGCAGCCACGACGCTTTCTATCCTGGTAAAAGGGCGGTTTCGCCTGCAATTTCCAGAACAAGAAATCTTGCTGTCTCGCGAAGGAGATTATGCTCTCTGGCTGCCGGGAGTGCCTCATTATTGGTCTGCCGAGGAGGATTCGGTAATCGTGACTGTGCGCTGGCCTTCCCTGTCGGGAGATAGTTCTGGAGTTAAGAAGTAACTTTAACTTCGGGAACCAAAACGCGGCCGCTATAACCCGCGCGCTGGTAGCGATCGATCGCCTCGGATGCGATAACACCCGCTTTCCCACTCTCCACCAAGGCTACGCAAGCACCGCCAAAACCTCCGCCCGTCAGCCTTGCGCCGAAGACTCCCGGAATTGACTGCAAGATGGCCGCCAGCGTGTCTACTGCCGGCACCGAAACTTCGTAGTCGTCGCGCTGACTGGAATGGGAAGCATTCATTAACTCGCCAAAACGTTTGGCTGGCAAAGATTTTACCGCTTCGAGTACGCGGTTGTTTTCAGTAACCACGTGCCGCGCTCGTCTTCTGAGGGGTTCCGGCAATACTTCGACAGCTTGGGGATCGGCGATATCCCTAAGAGCTTTAACTCCCAATATCCGCGCGGATTCCTCACACTCGGCGCGCCGCTGATTGTAGCCGCTTCCTGTGGCGAGTTGGTGGCTTTCGCCACTGTCAATTACTAAAATTTCTGTGTTGGCGGGAAAAGGTATCGGGCGACATTCGAGGCTGCGGGTGTCGATTAATAGCATGGTGTTGGTGTCTGCTAAACTCGACGCCATTTGATCCATGATACCGCAGTTCAAGCCGGCATACCGGATTTCGACTTGCTGTCCGATTTGAGCTAGGCGCACGTCGTCTAGGGGGAGGTTTAGCAGCGCGCGCAGTCCTCTGAGGGTGGCTATTTCTAAAGCGGCGCTGCTGGACAAACCGGCTCCGATCGGCACAGTTGAGGTAATGTAGAGATTTATTGGCGGTATTTTGTATCCTTCTTTTTCTACAAGTCTCAGGCAGCCACAGATATAACTGACGAATTTTTGCGGTATGGTATCGTCGTCTGAAAAATTTATGAGTTCGTCATATTCTGCTGAATAAACATGGTGTCGATCGTCGCTGCTGAAGCCGATTTGTACTGTGGTGCGCTGGGGAATTGCAGTTGGAAGTACAAATCCATCGTTGTAGTCTGTGTGTTCGCCCAGCAGGTTTACTCTGCCGGGGGCGCTGGCGGTGGTTTTGGGTAATGTACCAAATACTCGTTGGAATTTCATTTTTGGGGAAGTGGTAATTGGTTATGGGTTATTTGTTATTGGTTATTTGTTATTGGTTATTTGGAAAAATAGCTATCCGTGTCTCCGTGACTTAGGTGTTGTGCTGTTGGTAATTGGGAAGAAATAAATGTATTTTTTATCGTTTGTCCTTATTATAGTGCCCAACTTTTTTGCTTAATTCAACCCCTGTTAACAAAAATAAACATGACCGTAGGTTAGGAAAAGATATTAAGCTGTGATAGAATGACAGGCTAAGATTTCTCCAAAAATTCAAAAAATGCGATCGACCAGACCCCGGAAACAGTTTGCTCAACATTGGCTCAAAAGCGAGAAAGCCTTAGATAAGATTGTGAAAGCGGCTTCTTTGGATCGCGATCGCGTCCTGGAAATTGGGCCGGGCACGGGGATTTTGACTCGGCGTTTGCTGCCTGCGGCTGAGTCTGTTGTTGCTGTGGAGATCGATCGAGATTTGTGTCTCAAGCTAGCCAAACAACTCGGCAAAACCGACAATTTTTTACTGCTGCAAGGCGACTTCTTGGAAATGGACTTAGAGGCTGAATTAACGGCTTTTCCCAAATTCCACAATCCCAATAAAGTTGTTGCCAATATTCCTTATAATATCACTGGCCCGATCCTGCAAAAACTGCTGGGAACAATATCTGTTCCTGCTGCTAAACCCTTCGATGCGATCGTGCTATTAGTGCAGAAAGAAGTGGCCCAAAGGCTTTACGCTAAACCGGGTTCGACAGCGTTTGGCGCGCTGTCAGTGCGTGTGCAGTATTTAGCAGAATGCGAGTTAATTTGCGATGTACCCTCTAAAGACTTTTTTCCGCCGCCAAAAGTCGATTCCGCTGTGGTGCGGCTGCTTCCCAGAGAGATAGAAACTGCGGCGGTTAATCCGCGCTATTTGGAGAATTTAGTTAAGTTAGGATTTGGTAGCAAGCGCAAGATGCTGCGAAATAATTTGAAAGGGGCTGTGGACTTAGATAAACTCGTTCACTTGCTAGAAGAGTTACAGATAAATCCTCAATCTCGCGCTGAAGATTTAAGCGTGGATCAATGGGTAAGTTTGAGTAATAATATGCTCTCAGATGTTTAAAATTCAAGATTTTGTTAGATACCCGACTTCTTAAATAAGTGGCGTATTTGCGAATTCTTTTTTGATCAGGACTTACGCATCGGGGCCCATAAACCGGGTTTTTTACCGAATATGCTGTGTACAACGAGTCTTTTCGTAAAAAAAATGGTTGCTCAACAATCGGGCGTAATTCCTATTTAAGAAAAATCACTCTTTGGTCTGACTACTAACAGTTGAGTTGAGGTTTTATGGGGATTCTTAAATGTTTATTGCAGGTTAATAGGAATTTTAATAATAAATTCTGCACCTTTCCCTGGTGCAGAAATACACTGCAATTCGCCTTGATGTCTTACTGTGATAATTTGATAGCCAATTGATAAACCTAATCCCGTGCCTTTACCTACTGGTTTAGTGGTAAAAAATGGATTAAATAACTGGTTCCTCACCGATTCTGTGATTTCTGGCCCGTTGTTGCTAATTCGGATTTCTACGACTTCACTTTCTAAAAGTTTAGTAGAAATTTTGATGATGCAGGGATTAGCTTCATTGGCTGCCATCGACTCGCTGTGGCTGTCGTCTTCTAAAGCATCAATAGCATTAGCGATGATATTCATAAATACTTGATTTAGCTGTCCGGGATAGCACTCTATTTTCGGTAATTTGCCATATTCTTTGATAACTTGAATATTCGCCAAACTGGGATTAGTGTTCAATCTGCTTTGCAAAATCATCAGTGTGCTGTCAATTCCTTCATGAATGTTGGCTAATTTCATTTCTGCTTCGTCATGGCGAGAAAAAATTCGCAGCGACTTGACAATACCAAAAATCCGCTCAGCGCCGTTTATCATAGAAATTAATATTTTTGGCAGGTCAGAGATGATAAAGTCTAAATCTATAGACTCGATTTTTTCTTGAACTATGGGTATGGGATTCGGATACTGCTCTTGATAGAGATTCACCAGTTCTAGCAAACTATTGGCATACTGGCGGGTGTGAGTAATATTGCCGTAAATAAAGTTAATCGGATTGTTGATTTCATGAGCAACCCCAGCGACCAATTGCCCTAAAGATGACATTTTTTCGCTGTGAATTAGGTTGGATTGAGCTTGCTTCAATTCAGACAAGGCTTGTTCGAGCTGTTGCATTGGTGACAAGTTAAGGAAAAAGGGAAATTGTCAAGGGTAGTATTTGCATGGGTCTGGGATCGTGGGAAACTTA
>NZ_JAUPTE010000043.1:0-53370 GCF_036701705.1 Microcoleus sp. w1-18aA5
TTATTTCAATTTACTTAGTTTAGGTAAATTTGACAAGCTTCTGTAATGCTAAAACTGTATAATTTCAGCCTAAAAGCCTTTGGCTTCCAAGTTTTCACAACTGATCAAGAAATCCGACCCACATCTGCGGAATGTGGGCAAGAAGATTGAGTTTTTAAGAAGGGGCAAGATGCCCATTCCGCAAGAAAATGGAGTTTTTAAGAAGGGGCAAGATGCCCATTCCACAAGAAGGTTGAGTTTTTAAGAAGGGGCAAGATGCCCATTCCACAAGAAAAGAGAGTTTTTGAAGAAGGGGCATCTTGCCAGTTTCTAAACAGGTGATTGAGAAGGAAGCTTGATATAAGTTAATACCAGTTTCCATAAACGTTGCTACCTTTACTCACAAGTTGAAAAGGGTATGAGACGGTAGCGGTTAAATCTCTATCAATGGAAGGGTGTATACGGCTGACAGATTCGCTATCTTGAAAGTAATTAGCCAGAATCATCAGCAATCTGCAACGGTTGGCTGTTTGGGCAGGCAGCACAATAATCAAAGTCATAACATAAGTTGATTCCATGCAAAACACGGCAGATTTACTCCCCAAAATAGACTCGCCGAGTCTTCCCAAAAAGCAACCCGCACCCCCAAATTACGAAGCAGCCGATCGGCAATTTGTCAATTTGCTAGAAGTCGAGGATTTAGACAAGACGGTGGCGACAAAACCGTTACTTGTCAGCGATTTTGAAAGCGCAATCGCCTATGCAATTCAAGCAGCTTACCAACAGGAACCGGGCGATGAGGCCGCTCACCGCTTCTTGCAGCGCGTGCTTTACCGCATCAACCGCCTCAACTTGTTTTGGTACGATGATTTGCGCCGCTACAACAACGAACGATCGCACTATTTGCGTTCTGTGCGCGATCGCATTGAGGAACCTTGGCAGCAGTGGGAAATCGCGCAAATCGACGTTGCAGCGCTGCAAAAATTGCCGGATGTCAAGCAAGCTCTGCGCGATCGCGCAGCCGCCGATGTCGATCCTCCGCTAACTGAGCTCGATCGCTACCAGCGGGAACAGATGACTGAAGAGGGATACAAACACCTGCTGGCGATCGCCTCCTTCGATGGTTTAGTGGAAGCCAGCCGTGTTTCTCGCATCATCGGCGGTGCCGGCAACGAAATTCAGTGCACCCTTACGCGAGTGCTGATCGAAGAATACGGCGGCGGTCGCCTCCCGCGCAAGCATTCGACCTTTTTTGCTCAAATGCTGGCAGAATTCGGGATGAGTACGGAACCGGAAGCGTACTTCGATTTAGTGCCTTGGGAAGTGCTCGCAAGTATTAATCACAACTTTCTGCTGACGGAACGCAAGCGCCATTTTCTGCGATACAACGGCGGACTCACTTATTTTGAGGTGGCCGGGCCTGTCGCTTACCGCAATTATCTAGCCGCCGCCCAGCGTCTGGGCCTCTCGCAAGCTGCGATGGGTTATTGGGAACTCCACATCAAAGAAGATGAACGTCACGGCCGGTGGATGTTGGATGAAGTGGCGATCCCGCTGGTTGATAGATACCCGCAGGAGGCTTGGGAGCTGGTGTTGGGGTACGATCAGGAGAAGTCGATCGGCGATCGGGCTGCTGCTGCTGTGGTGCGATCGATCCAAGCTGCAGAACGGAATTAACGGCTATTTAGGGTGCATAAGTCTTGGATGCACCCTAGATCTTGCACCTTTCTCAATAAGCCTTTGAGGAACAGGCTGTCCGGCCTGTTCCACAAAGAGTGTATTTCTTGTGTAACAGGCCGGACAGCCTGTTGCTGACAATGGTGGAACACGCAAGATGCACCTGCGAGCGCTGTATTTCACAATGCTGTCATTAACTGAATGAGCTCGATCGACAAATCTCTTTGCGACTTTTGGTGCTTCTTAAAGAAAACTCCAGCCAGCAGATAGATGTTTTCCGTATAAAAAGCCATTCCCTGTTCTCTGAGAGTGGCGATCGCGCTTTTCACTTTGGGTTCCGAACTATAATAGCCAAAAGTTAAAGGTGCAATTTCAAAATTCGCAACCGAGTAGCCTCGATCCAAGGCATAATCGATCAAACCCACAGGATTAGAATAGCTAGAAACCATCAGCAAAACTTCATCGCTGCCCAAAGATAAAAGTTTCTTAGCAATTGTACAACCATCATTCCCGCCGTGCAACAGTGGTTGGTAGATTTTATCATCTACCGCAGGCAAGTAAGGCGGATTTGAGATGACACAATCCGCCGACTCGTATAAAGGCGAATCAAAAAAAGAGCAATTGTTGACTGTGTATTTTTCGCTGAGTTGATATTCCTTAATTTGAGACTGAGCAATTTTCCAAGCTACATTATTTAGCTCAAATCCCTGTATTGTCCCATCAAAATCACTTCTCAGCAAAGACTTAATAACTGGACTTCCCTCTCCTGAACCAAACTCTACGATAAGTCGAGAATTGTCACTAGCATTTAACACTAAACTTTCCAAGCAGTGCGCGTAAAAATCCGATTCTTCCGGGCAGTGGAATACCTGTTTCAGAGGATGGGATGAAGTGAGCATAAATTCGGTAACAAAGTTGACTATTTTTAAAATATCGAATAAGTAATATTCCAGCCATCTGTCGCAAGAGCTATTTTATCAACTTGTACAATCTATCTCTTCCTGTTATACCGGGTGGGCTCAAATAACTATTACTGCCGACAGATTATCCAATTAACTAGATTAATCCGATTGACAGATTGCAATTAGAGCGATTACTGGTGAGATAGTACCTAAGCAAATAATTGTAAATTTTAATAGTGTCAGATATGACCTTTTTTAATTATTCAGTTCCCCCTCTGCGCCGGAAACAGCTTAACATCGAGCTTCAGGATTTAGAAGGGCTTTGGCAGGTTCAGTTTCCCCTTGGCAAAGATCGATTTTATTCACAATTTTACACTTGTCTCGATCGAACTTGCTTGCTGTGGAGCTTGCTGTTAATACCCATCTTCGGCACAGCACAATTTTTTTCGGTGAGTTGGATGCTGCAAGCCGGTTTGTGGTCAGCGCTCAGCCTCGTAGGTACAGCAGCAATGGTAAGCATGACATACTCTTGGGTTAAAATAGAACGCCTGATTTGGGTGCTTTACGGTTGGGTAATACTAATGTTATTAGGATTGTTGCTGACAGATTTAGCAATTTTTCTCAGTTGGGGAAAAGTGTTGGCGAATCTCTGTCCGCTGTGGTTGGGAATGAGCGGGATAGGGTATTTAGGGACGGGACTTGCAGTGCGATCGCGCGCGCTTTTAGCTGCAAGTTTATTTCACCTGTTGGGGATTTTGATTTTGCCTTACACGGGCGGTTGGTCTTTCCTATTTACGGGAGTCGTAATGGTATTTAGCTTGCTGGTTTTAGCCGAATTGCAATGGGATATGCGCCAGCCTATTAACAGGCTACATTAACGGGTGTTCCGCCGCGATTCCCACAGCTATCAACCTCAAGCATTAACCACAACTGATGAGTACATTCCTAATGACGGAGGATATCACGCCCGCTAGAATAACGTCACTGCAATTTGTGGGTAGTGAGGACTTTTGGTTCTCCTCAAAATTTGAGGAATGAAGTCCTCACTAAACAACGGATCGGGGTTATTTTAGCGGACACGATAGAAGTGATGGCTGATAACTAATTGCCACCAGACTGTACAGATTTGCGGGTTTGGTTAGTATCGTCGCCCTTGTGATGCCACGTGCCACCTTCGCCTTGAACGTATTCAGATTTTACGCTGTTCCAAGCAACGCTAGTAGCACCATCGGCGCTCATTCCATCTTCACTAGCGCTCTTAAAAGCCGCCTGAAAAATTTGTTTCGCTCCTTGGGGGAGTTCTTGTGCTTCTGAAGGTAAGGTATCAAATTGTTGTTCTGGCATAATGACCTCTAATTATTAAACATAAATTTAATCTTATATACTAGAACCCACTACTTTCCTCTCTCTAAAAGCAAGTTTAAGATTGCATTCTTATCAGTCCGAAGACAGATGTAATATTAAAGTTTTTGTAAAAACTAATACAACTTGATTGCCGTTCCTGGTTCAGCCGGATTTGGCTAATTTCCCTCCTCCAACAGCCATTAATCTGACTTCGGTTTTTTCACCTGCGAACTTAGAAAATACGTCAGCGCAGCGATTACTAAAGCGATACCTGCTCCCAAGGGAAGGATGTTCGTCCCGCCATTCCACCGAACTACCTCCGAGAGAAACAATACACTCAACACTACTACAATGACGCTGGTGAGTTTGCTTTTCAGGTCGTCGATAGTGTGAATTTCCAGCCAGATGGGTACTTTGATGCGCTCGTCAATAAACAACTCGTAAAGTCCGAGTGCAGTAATGTAAAATACTGTGGCGAGGAGAAACAAATCTACAACTTCGATGCCAGACAGAATCAGTTGTTTGGAGTTTTCGCTGGAAACCGGTACTGTAACTGTGTGGCCGATGGTAATGACGGTTTCCAGGGCACCGTAGATCAAAAGCGTCACAGACGTTGCAAAAGAACCGAATACAGCGATTAACATTAGATAGCGACTTCTGGCAAGAATTCGATGCAGCATAGTTGATCTCTCGTTGGAAAATTGGTTAGAGAACAAGCGCTCTCTGGCATACCTGTGGCTTTACTATATCAGAGTTTGCCCGATCGCACTCACAAGCAATTCTGCCGAGTGTGGCCACTGGTTAATTTCAGGTCGCGCGGCCACAACTCGCATAGCCCTCATTTCGCCTTCGTGTTTGAGACAACTCCAATCCCAGTCAAAAGCCTTGCTGTTGCAGGGTAGCAGGCGCTTTTGCGACTCGGAGCGATCGCTCGCGCGTTTTGAGATAATTTAGTTTCCTGGGAAAGTTTGAGCGGTATTCTGCCAGTGCCCAAATTGTCAGCCACAAGTTAAGAAAAAATAGCGCTCAAAAATTTTTAAAACTAACTCATCTGGCGGAGTGCTCAAGCAAAATTGACGGTGAGAAAATCACCAATTTCTGCCTCAAAGCACCTGCATCCGGGGAAAATTCATAGGAAGAAGCGGGCGCTTGTCTGAGAAAGCCGGTTAATTCGTATATGTCTCGTTACTCCACCCAAAATTTTTCATATCAACCTGGTTTCTATCCCCCGAACACAAAATTTGATTGAGCTAGTCTGCCGCTCAATCAAATTTCATCCACCACCTGAAATAAAAAGTCCTTTTGTCAAATATTCCTAAAGATGAATGGCGAACTTGAAGCATACGTAATAGCTTATAAACTGTTAACGTGGCGGTGTAATTAATCAGGAAAAAATCATCAAGGGAACGGGACTAAATTGGCTCCCTAACCTTCATTGTTCCGCAGCGAAGGTTAGAAAAATTGTACGTTACGCTGTCAATTTGACCCTCCGGTTTTGGCATCACAACCGATCGCAGCACTCTATGCAAAAGCAAGCATTACCATGAAATCTTCTAAATTGTTGAAAGTTGTTTTAGCAAGCGCTTGTACTTTAGGTTTAGCAACGGTTTCCTTAGCACTGCCTGCTTCAGCCCAGTCGGGCGGTGCTGGTGGCGGCGGTGCCGGCACAGGCACAAGCGGTACAAGCGGTACCGGTACAACTGGCACGGGTACAAGCGGTACAAACGGTACAAGCGGTACTGGCACAAGTGGTACAAGCGGTACGACTGGCACGGATACAACCGGTACCAGCGTTACGAGTGGCACTGGTACAAGCGGTACAACGGGTACAACGGGTACAAGCGGTACAACGGGTACAACGGGTACGAGTGGCACCGATACAACGGGTACAAGCGGCATCGGTACAAGCGGTACAAGCGATACAACGGGTACAACGGGTACAACGGGTACAACGGGTACAAGCGGTACAAGCGATACAACGGGTACAACGGGTACAACGGGTACAACGGGTACAAGCGGTACAACGGGTACAACGGGTACGAGTGGCACCGATACAAGCGGTACAAGCGGTACAAGCGGTACAAGCGGTACGAGTGACACCGGTACAACGGGTACAAGCGGTACAACTGGTACGACCGGCACCGGCACAAGCGGTACAACCGATACGACTGGCACGGGTACAACGGGTACAACGGGTACAAGCGGTACAACCGGTACGACTGGCACGGGTACAAGCGGTACAACCGGTACGACTGGCACGGGTACAAGCGGTACAACCGATACGACTGGCACTGGTACAACAGGTACAACTGGCACTGGTACAACAGGTACAACTGGCACTGGTACAACAGGTACAACTGGTACGACATCGACGCCGGCTGATACTAATTCTGGAGTTTTGAGTGCTCGGCGCGATAGCCCCAACAATTTCGGGTGGCTGGGTGCCCTGGGCGCGTTTGGTTTGATCAACCTGTTTCGGAAAGGCAGTACGCCATCCCATCGGTAGTTTCGGGCGATTCCCTACGGGATAGCTTCGCTTGACGTACTTTTGAAAACAACTTAGAGGCTTAGAAATTCATGACTTCACTCAATCGCAAAAATTTGTTCAAAAAATTGGTAACAGTTGCCGGAATTGCCGGCGTTAGTTCCTTGATAGCTGTGCCGGGATTCGCAGAATTAAACCGCCAGACTCACGGCTTCAACCAGTCGGGCGATCGGGTTTTTGATCTTGCTGATAGCGACTTAAACGATCCTAATTCTCCGGGACCTTCTGTTACAGATCCTAACAACAACAATCCTGGCGGTTCTCCCAACACTCCAAATACCCCCACCAACAACAATCCTGGCGGTTCTCCCAACACTCCAAATACCCCCACCAACAACACTCCCGGCCGTTCTCCAAATAGCCCCATCAACAACACTCCCAGCCGTTCTCCCAACACTCCAACAGGTGGCGAAACTTCGCCTAATTCTCTCAGCAGCCAAGACAGAAACTTTGTCATGCAAGCAGGTCAACTTGGTATGCTGGAAGTGGAGCTCGGCAGATTGGCAGTGCAGCGCGGTTCTAGTGCAGGTGTGAAACAATACGGGCAAGAAATGGTTGAGGAACACACCCAGGCTAATCAAGAACTGATGCAGGTAGCAACGCAAAAAGGCGTAAAACTGCCAACCGAAATAAGCAGCCAGAACACAGCTTTGATGGATCGACTTTCCGGACTATCCGGTACAAGTTTTGACACCGCTTACAAGCAGGCTATGATCGACAGCCACACTCAGGCTATTGCTTTGTTTCAGGCTCAATCTCAACAGGGACAAGATCCAGACTTGAAGGCTTGGGCCACCCAGAAGTTGCCGAACCTTCAGGCGCACTTGCAAATGGTTAACCAAATGTTGGCAGATACTAGCCAGCCCAAATAGGAGGTAGAGGAGGTAGAGTGCGATCGGCTTTTATGCGATCGCACTCTACCTTTTGTGCTCGGAGAGGGAACAGTAATAAATTCTTTTAAACCCTATAATTTTTGAGAAAAATGGAAGATTTTCTCCGCAACTTGTTGGGCAACAATATTACAGCAACCTGGCTGTTATTTATCGTAGGGTTTTGCTGGATTGCTTACATACCCGGTCGCCTGAAAAATTAAAAATTATCAATTAAAACTTCAAAATTAAGTACGTAGGCGCAAATAAACCTTACCGTGCAACCAACCTATTGGAGGGTGCCTCAAGCCTCAGATTTCCTACGATATTTCATGCCATATCTCCGGGGCAGCCTACAATTTAGTCTAAATTAATAATTTTTTAACAGACAGGCGTTCGATCGCCCGATCGTGAAAACAAGCAAGTGCGATCGGGCGATTTCTTCAAACAACACCAAATTAATTAGTCCTCAGTGTCCACAAAAACAGTCACAGCCGCCACAGCGATTAGCATTTCATCATTTTTATCATTCAGAGAGGCGATCGCCCTTCCTGGCACAATCATGCCTCCTTGCTCCACAATCAGAGTTTTGCTGCCAAAAGGCAGCACCGCCAATACCTCCTCGGCGCGCACTTGTTCCGGGTAAGGAACAGCCACCTTAACCTCAACAATCATCTGATTAGGGTCGGTCAAACCCGCCACTTCCCAGACGCCTAGGAGAGCATTATGGGCGATCGCATTTCGTACAGCCCTTGCACAGGCTACAGTCGGTTCCTGCCCGTGCTGGTCTATACCCATCCCCATTTCAATGATGAAACATTTACGTGTCATAGTTGTCCATTGGTTTATTTTTGTTTGTAGTCGTTAGTGAAGCCCCCCCCTACGGGGGCTTCGCCAACGAAGAGGTTCGCACTCTTTCGCCAAACAATTATCAACCCAAATGACCGAATTTTATATTATTTTATCGCTCCATCGAATAACACAATAATCATCTCATTTAATAAAAAAGATAACTTTAGACGACCTCCAAACTTATATCAAATCAGTCATTGTAAATCTAAAATCTAAAATCTTAAAGTTAAAATGGTATAAGTTATGGTAATATTATCCAATTCAGCTTTCCTCGTGGACTGCAAAACTCATCGCCAGCTTGAATCATGGATAGTTTTCTGCCAATTGCCTACTTTCAAAACCAATTTCTCCCCTTTACCGACGCCAAAATTTCCATAGCCACCCACGCACTGCACTACGGAACCGGAGTCTTAGGCGGGTTGCGGGGAATTCCCGACCCCCAAAATGCCGATCGAATATTGCTATTTAGATTAGACCGCCACTGTCAAAGATTAAGTCAAAGTGCCAGCTTCCTTCACTGCGATTTACCCGCCAGCAAAATCCAACAAATAATTATTGATTTTGTTCAGAAAAACCAACCAACAAAATCATTTTATATCCGCCCTTTTATCTACACATCAAGTTTAGGAATTGCCCCGCGACTGCATAACGTAGAAACCGACTTTTTTGTCTATGGATTAGAACTTTCAGACTATTTACCCAAAGAAGGAGTCAACTGTAGAATTAGCTCTTGGTACCGCCAAGAAGACCGCAGTTTGCCCTTAAGAGGTAAAATTAGTGGCGCTTACATCACCTCAGCTTTAGCTAAAACAGAAGCAGTAGAATCCGGCTTCGACGAAGCTATTATGATGAACACTCAGGGAAAAGTCAGCGAAGCTTCAGGAATGAATATATTTGTCGCCAGAAACGGTAAATTAGTTACTCCCGGTTTCGAGCAAGATATTCTCGAAGGAATTACCAGAGACAGTGTAATCACAATCGCCAGAGACTTAGGAATTGAGGTCATAGAAAGACCCGTTGATAGATCAGAACTGTTGATTGCAGACGAGATTTTCCTCTGCGGAACCGCAGCCAAAATTACGCCAATTAAGCGAGTAGAAAACTATCACTTGCCCACAAACCGACCCATCACCGAAAAGGTTTTGGACAAACTAACCGGGATTATCGAAAATCGGGACAGCAAGTACAAAGACTGGGTATTTCCGATTAATCTTAATTAACCGAAAATACCTGTGATCGTAGAAGCGAGTTCACTCGTTACCAGGCTCTGCCTGGTAACGCAGATCAGGAGCATCGGCCTCCACATTTCATGGCAGCCATGCGAGGCAGAGCCTCTGGATATCGGTTCCCAGGTAGAGCCTAACAGTTGTTGTGGAGCAGGCATCTTGCCTGTTTCCTGCTAGGAACTACCCGCACAAAACAGCCGCGTGATGCCGAATGTGATCCTCCATAAAACTAGCTATAAAATAATAGCTATGGTCGTAACCTTCCTGCATCCTTAAAGTTAGTGGCTGTCCCGCTTTTGCACAAGCTTCTGCGAACACTTCAGGCAACAACTGCCCGTCAGCGAGATAGGAGTCAGCAGTGCCGCAGTCAATCAGAATCTGACGGTTGTATTGTGCCTCCAGCACCAATTCGCTAGCATCCCACGTCTTCCACATCTCTTTGTCGTAACCGAGGTAGTGTCCGAATATTTTTTGTCCCCAAGGGCAGCGCATTGGGGCGGAAATAGGCGCAAAAGCGGAAACAGAAAGATAGCGAGATCCATTTTTCAACGCGCAAATTAACGCCCCGTGTCCGCCCATCGAATGACCAAAAATTCCCTGTTTTTCCGGTATCGCTGGAAAATTTTCGGCGATTAAATTAGGCAATTCATCAACCACATAACTGTACATTCGATAGTGAGCCTTCCAAGGTGCGGCTGTCGCATCAACATAAAAACCCGCACCACTTCCTAAATCCCAATCCTCATCTTCCCCAGGGATGTCCGTGTTGCGCGGGCTAGTGTCGGGCGCAACCAGCATTAACCCATATTTTGCCGCAAATTGTTGCGCCCCCGCTTTTGCCATAAAGTTCTCTTCCGTGCAGGTTAAACCTGATAGAAAATACAAAACTGGTACGGGTTGAGATAAAGCTTGCGGCGGCTGGTAAACAGCGAATTTCATCTCGCTGTTGCAAGCGGAAGATTGATGGCTGTAAAAGCCGAGTTTGCCACCGAAACTTTTCTGTTCTTTGTGCAGTTTTAGGGAGTCAGAGAGCATAATTGGGAATTGGGAATTGGGCATTGGGAATTAATCTTTATTCTATCCGTTACATCCGTTACAAAATCTGTTGCCGAACTTCTTCCTTCTTCCTTCTTCCTTCAAAAAGTCAAAACTGTGCGAATTACTTCGCCTTTGTGCATCAAATCAAAGGCTTCATTGATTTTGTCGATCGGCATTACCTGAGTTACCAGACTATCAATATCAATTTTACCGTCCATGTACCAATCAACAATCTTAGGAACATCAGTTCTGCCTTTTGCGCCGCCAAAAGCCGTGCCTTTCCAAACCCTACCAGTTACTAGCTGAAACGGGCGAGTGCTAATTTCTTGACCTGCTCCCGCTACCCCGACAATTACGCTCACACCCCAACCTTTGTGGCAGCATTCTAATGCTTGGCGCATCACATTAATGTTGCCGATACATTCAAAACTGTAATCAGCTCCGCCTTTGGTTAAATCTACCAAATAAGGCACTAAATCGCCTTCCACTTCGCGAGGATTGACAAAGTGAGTCATGCCGAATTTTTCCGCCATCTCTCGCTTGTCGGGATTCAAGTCTACGCCGACAATCATGTTAGCTCCCACCATGCGAGCCGCTTGAATTACATTCAAACCCACGCCACCCAAACCGAAAACTACCACATTAGAACCAGGCTCTACTTTCGCAGTATTTATGACAGCGCCGATGCCAGTTGTTACGCCGCAGCCGATTAAACAAACTTTATCAAAAGGAGCATCTTCGCGAATTTTTGCTACTGCAATTTCTGGCAATACTGTATAATTAGCGAAGGTAGAAGTTCCCATGTAATGGTAAAGTTTCTGCCCGTCTATGGAAAACCTGCTCGTGCCGTCGGGCATCACTCCCTGCCCTTGAGTCACGCGAATTGCTTGACAGAGATTTGTTTTGCGGCTCAAACAATATTCGCAGTTGCGGCATTCGGGAATGTAGAGAGGAATTACCCGATCGCCCACTTTGACACTCGTTACTCCCGACCCCACTTCTGCGACAATCCCGGCTCCCTCGTGGCCTAAAATAGCCGGAAACAAGCCTTCAGGATCGGCACCGGAAAGAGTGTAAGCATCAGTGTGACAAACACCCGTGGCTTTAATTTCCACCAGCACCTCTCCAGCCCGCGGCCCATCCAGATCCACCGTTTCAATGCTCAAAGGTTTGCCGGCACTACGAGCAACTGCTGCTTTTACTTTCATGCTTTCTCCCTGCCCTCTATTTGTCAATTCACCAGTCAATATGTATTGTATTACTTAATGTCAAACTTGGAGCAAATCTATGACAAAATTAATTGTAATTACCGGAGTTAGTCGCGGTCTAGGTCTTGCCATGACCGAAAAGTTTATTGAATTGGGACATACAGTTGTGGGATGCGCCCGTTCTTCGGAAGCGGTGGAGAAACTCAACCAAAAATATAGTGCGCCCCACCATTTTACTTGTTTGGATGTCACCAACGACGATCGAGTAAAAGCTTGGGCAACAGAAATTATGGTAAAAAATGAGCCGCCAGATTTGCTAATTAATAATGCAGGTGTAGCTAATCACCTAGCGCCTCTTTGGAATGTCAGCAACGAAGAATTTTCGCAGGTAATTGATGTTAATATTAAAGGTACGGCTAATATAATTCGCCACTTTGTCCCGGCAATGATTGCTCGAAAAAACGGCATAATTGTCAACTTTAGTTCTGGTTGGGGAAGGTCAACTTCGCCGGAAGTCGGGCCCTATTGCGCTTCCAAGTGGGCAATAGAAGGACTTACGCGATCGCTCGCTCAAGAATTGCCCGCAGGTTTGGCAGCAGTTCCTTTGAATCCGGGGATAATTCACACAGATATGCTGGACATTTGTTTCGGAGAAGATGCCGCAAATTACCCGTCAGTTAAAGCATGGGTGCAAAAAGCAGTTCCTTTCTTACTAAAATTAAAAGCTTCCGATAACGGAATGCCGCTGACTGTTCCTGGATAATACAGCAACCCTTACAGGATTTGCGAACATCTCTCCTTTCTTCTCCTCTGCGCCCTCTGCGCTCTCTGCGGTTCATAAAAAAATCTCAAAAATGAAATAAAATTGCTATATTCCCAAATCACAACTCTTTCCCCAAATAGCAACTGTGAACTTGCCGCTAACCTCCCCCTCGCAAACCGAAACCCGTAAAGCAGACCACCTGAGGATTTGCCTCGAAGAAGACGTACAATTTCGCGAAACTACCAGCGGCCTAGAACGCTACCGTTTTGAACACTGCTGTTTGCCAGAACTCGATCGCACTGAAATCGATTTAACCTCCACATTCCTCGGCAAAAAACTAGCCGTTCCCCTGCTAATTTCCTCGATGACCGGCGGCACAGAATTAGCCCAGACAATCAATTATCGCCTCGCCGATGTTGCTCAAGAATACAAACTAGCAATGGGAGTCGGTTCCCAGCGAATCGTTGTAGAAAATCCTCAACTAGCTCCTACATTTGCCGTCCGTCGTCGCGCTCCAGATATTCTGTTATTTGCCAATATCGGAGCAGTTCAATTAAACTACAATTATGGTTTGGAAGAGTGCCAAAAAATTGTTGATATTTTAGAAGCAGACGCACTAATTTTACACCTCAATCCGCTGCAAGAGTGCGTTCAAACCGAAGGCGATACTAACTTTAAAGGACTGCTAGATAAAATTGCCAAATTGTGCGATAAATTACCAGTACCAGTTATTGCTAAAGAAGTCGGCAACGGTATTTCAGGAAAAATGGCAAAGAAATTGCTCGCCGCTGGGGTAGGTGCGATCGACATTGCCGGGGCCGGAGGTACTTCTTGGGCGAAAATAGAAGGAGAGCGAGCTAAAGATGGCAAGCAGCGCAGGTTGGGCGCAACCTTTGCCGACTGGGGAATACCAACAGCCGAGTGCATTGTCAGCACCCGCGCCGTAGCGCCGGATGTTCCTCTGATTGCCTCTGGAGGATTGCAGAATGGGTTGGATGCAGCGAAGGCTCTCGCCCTTGGCGCGGATATTGCGGGACTGGCGCGGCCGTTTCTACAAGCTGCAGCGGAATCGGAATCAGCCGCAGCCCTCCTTGCTGAGGTATTAATTGCAGAAATCGCCACCGTGATGTTCTGTACAGGCTGCGGTAATTTGGATGAGTTAAAACATTCTGGGGTTTTGGAAAGGTTAAGATAAAAGTGAGTCAGCAGTCAAAAGTCATTAGTCAGCAGTCATTAGTCAACAGTCATTAGTCATAAGCTAATAACTAACGACAGCAGATAAGTGCTAAATCCTACTTCCAGGAATTACCAATAATATCATTTCCGCTGGCATCGGAATCATATTTTTCCGAGTGCAGTGCGAGCGTCTCGATCGCGTGCGGGGACGCTTGCACGCTCGGTATCATTCCGCTCTAACCGGATGTGATATAACTAATGACTACTGACTAATGACTAATGACTACTGACTACTGACTATTGACTAATAACTAATTACCAATTATCTAATGAAAGATTTCCTAAAATATACCTGTGCAAGTTTACTGGGAACCTTCCTAGGACTGCTGCTGCTGGGCAGCATCGGATTGGGGGGACTGGTACTGCTAATTGCTATGGCGGCATCGTCGTCTAAAGATTCAGGCCCGCAAGTTAAAGATAAGTCTGTATTGGTATTAGACCTTTCTTCAAATATCACCGACAGCAAACCGAGCCGTAGCACTGGCGCGGCGATTGAAGAAGTGCTTTCGGAAGATTCCGGCGATACAGTGACGCTGCGGACTGTTTTAGACACGATCGAATATGCGAAAAAAGACCCGAAAATCGTTGGCATTTATCTCGAAGGCAGCTCGGATTCGAGCAGCAGCGGGTTTGCCAATCTCAAAGAAGTTCGATCGGCATTGCAGCGTTTCCGAGATGCCAAAAAACCTATTTTTGCTTACCAGATGGACTGGAACGAGCGAGATTATTACCTCGGTTCCGTTGCTAATACAATTGCCGTCAATCCTTACGGCGCTTTGGAAATCAACGGTTTTAGCAGTCAGGCAATGTTTTTCACCGGTGCCTTGGAAAAATACGGCGTGGGAGTGCAAGTGACTCGCGTCGGCAAATACAAGTCAGCCGTTGAACCGTTTTTGCTCACAAAAATGAGTCCAGAAAATCGCCAGCAAACTCAAAAGTTGCTCGGAGATATGTGGGGAGAATACCTGCAAACTGTCGCCCCGAGTCGCAAAGTGACTGTTCCGCAACTGCAAGCGCTTGCAGATAGTGGCGGAACTTTGATGGCTGACGAAGCTCTCAAAAACAAGTTAGTTGATAAAGTTGTATACTTTGACGAAATATCGACTGAACTCAAAAAACTCACAGGAACCGATCGCGAAAACAAATCTTTCAAGCAAATTAGTTTGAAAAACTACGCGAAAATTGCTGAGAATAAAAACTCAACTCACGCTAACAATAAAAACCAAATTGCTATACTTTACGCCGAGGGAGAAATTGTAGACGGCGAAGGGGGCCCGACTGAAGTAGGAGGCGATCGCATCGCTCAAGAAATGCGGAAAATCCGAGAAGATAACGACGTAAAAGCGGTAGTTTTGCGCGTCAACAGTCCCGGAGGCAGTGCGACGGCGGCCGAAGTCATTGGGCGCGAAGTGATGCTGACGGGGAAAAAGAAACCCGTTATTGTTTCAATGGGCAATTTAGCAGCTTCCGGCGGCTATTGGATTTCGATGGGTTCCAACCGCATTTTTGCCGAACCCAATACGATTACTGGTTCTATTGGTGTTTTTGGAATGCTGTTCAACGCCGAAAAATTGGCTGCTAACAACGGTCTAACTTGGGACGTGGTGAAAACCGGTCGCTTTGCGGATACTAACACGGTTGCCCGCCCGAAAAATCCTCAAGAATTGGCGAATATTCAGAGGATAGTCGATCGCATTTACGATCGATTTATTACTAAAGTCGCCACCTCCCGCAAACTGCCGAAAAACAAGGTACAAGAAATTGCTCAAGGCAGGGTGTGGTCTGGTATCGCCGCGAAACAGTTGGGTTTAGTCGATGAAATTGGTGGCCTTGAAGATGCTGTCAGAGAAGCGGCTAAGCAAGCTAAACTCGGCGATGATTGGAAGTTGGAAGAATATCCAAAACGCCGCAGCTTGGAGGAGCGAATTTTGGAAAGAATTTCAGGCGTTCACGTTTTGAAACCAGCCGCCAAACTCGACCCGCTAACGGCCGAATTTAAGAAAATGCAAGAGGAATTGGCTGTGATCAAGTCGATGAACGACCCGCAGGGGATTTATGTTCGCTTGCCTTTCAATTTGCGAATTGATTAATTAATACCAAGTCCGGGATTTTTACCCCTTTATTCTTAGTCCCGCTCTGTTGAGACGAAAGTTTTGCTCTTGAACCGTTGCAAGCGCTGAGTCTGATAGGGGTTTTTAACCCGGATTTGGTAAAAGTAGGCTGACCAAGAATTTCTTGATGGTACAGCCCCCGGATTTATCCGTGGAATCAATCCAAAATCGCAAATCGAAAACTCTCAAGCCCCCGCATTTATCCGTGGGGTCGCCTCTAAAATCTAAAATCTAAAATCTAAAATCGATTGGCCAAGAATTTCTTGATGGTACAGCCCCCGGATTTATCCGTGGAATCAATCCAAAATCGCAAATCGAAAATCAGAAGAGCCCCCGCATTTATCCGTGGGGTCGCCTCTAGAATCTAAAATCTAAAATCTAAAATCTAAAATCGATTGACGCACCTACAAACAACTGAAAAACCCGGTTTTTTCAAGAAACCGGGTTTATGAATACCCTAAAAGTCGATCGACTGGGAATTGGCAATATTTGTTATGCAGCACGCTGAGTTAACAATCCCCAGATGAAAAGTAGAACGATCGCACCTACGACTGCAAAAGCTATGCTGGGTAGTGTCAATGCTCCGAAGGATGCTCCCCCGCTCGTCCCCAGCAAGACTTGACCTAGATAACCTCCCACTAGGGCGCCCAAAATTCCTAAACCTGTTGTTGCCAGAAAACCGCCGCCTTGAGATCCCGGATAAATGGCTTTGGCGATCGCACCGGCAATCAGTCCTAAAACGATCCAAGCAATAATTCCCATTTCTCTTTCTCCTGAATACTTAAACTTTTCTTGTGCCTTGTCTTATGTTCTAAGAATAACAACCCCTATCCCGCTCTTACCTCTACCGCAGGGATGAACTGAAAGTGGTAGGATTTCTCATGAATCGTCCGAGTTTGAGGTTTTTTAATATCTCAAAAGAGTTAACCCACTTTTTCGAGGGAAGAAAGGTACTTATGCTCAAAGCAAAAAGGAAATAGGAGAATTTTTTCTGGGACTTTTTGTGTTTTACTGGTAAAAAAATTACAATAATTTTGTGAAATGAGGAAAGTTTGCGCCCGATGGATCTGACTCTGTGCATGATTGTGAAGAATGAAGAGGCAACACTGTCGCGGACTTTGGACAGCGTTAAGGGTGTTGTTGACGAAATAGTGGTGGTGGATACGGGATCGGGCGATCGCACCCGTGAAATTGCCAGAGAATCCGGGGCGAGGGTTTATGACTTTGAATGGTGCGACGACTTCGCAGCGGCGCGCAATGAGTGTCTGAAGCACGCCCAGGGCGACTGGATTTTGGTATTGGATGCCGATGAGGTTTTGGTACCGGAGATTCTACCTCAAATTAAGCAGGCAATTGCGAGCGAGCAACTGCTGCTAATCAATCTCATCCGCCAAGAAATCGGTGCCTCTCAATCTCCCTATTCCCTAGTGTCGCGCTTGTTTCGCAATCGCCCCGACATCCGCTTTTCTCGCCCTTACCACGCCATGGTAGACGACAGCGTGGCTGAGATTTTGCACAGGGAACCAAATTGGAAAATAGCTTCTCTCCCCGATGTGGCGATTTGGCACTCTGGTTATCAAAAAGATGCGATCGCCGCAAAAAGTAAATTCCAAAAAGCTCAAGCAGCAATGGAACGCTATATAGCTTATTATCCAAACGATGCTTATGCTTGTAGCAAATTAGGTGCGCTGTATGTAGAAAGCGGGCAAATCGGGCGGGGAATTAATTTATTAAACAAAGGCTTGACTGCCGAGGCAATTGATGATTCTATTGTTTACGAGCTGAACTATCATTTGGGAATTGCATATCGCCAGCAGCAGCAATTTGTAAAAGCAAAAGAACACTATCAAGCGGCAATTAATACCAATGTGTTCCCACCACTCAAGTTGGGTGCTTACAATAATTTGGGCAATTTGCTCAAAGATGAAGGAGATTTGAAATCTGCTGAAAAAGCTTACAAAGCAGCTTTAAAAATAGACCCCAATTTTGCAGTAGGTCACTACAATTTAGGACTGACGTTGAAGGCAGCCGGAAATTTAGCAGATGCGATCGCCTATTACAGACAAGCGATTAAAATCGATCCAGAACACGCGGAAGCTCATCAAAACTTGGCAGTTGCCTTGCTAAAAATTGGCAAAATGCCAGAGAGTTTAGCAGAATTCAAAAGAGCGATCGCCCTTCACGAACAGCGCCGCCCTTTTGAAGCAGAACGCTTGCGCCGGGGACTACAAGAAATGGGTTTAATGTAAACTTCCCTATCTACTTTATCGTTACCCAATAATTTTTAGGGGCAATCCCCGATGGTTTCCCCTCGCTCCCCAAGGGGTAGGCACTCTTGGCACTACCCTACAAATTCTGAAAATTACCAGCCAAATCAAGCAATTATCTCTACTTTGCCGCTATCCAAATCATAGCGGCCCCCAACAACTTTAAGCTTGCCGGCTTTGATTGCTTCAGCTAAAATAGGCGACGAGGATTGTAACTTATTTACATTCATTTTCACATTAGCTCTGACTGCATTATCCCACGCATTGCCTGTTTGACCTTTGGTCGAATCTACTGCGGGTTTAATCGCCGCCACCAAAGTGCTAATGTGACCCGGCACAGCTTTACCATCTAAAGCTGCTTTGACAGCACCGCAGCGTTCGTGACCCAGAATTACTAATAGTGGCACGCCTAATTCTAAGGTGGCATATTCTATATTCCCAAGAACTACATCGTCGAGGAAATTTCCAGCTACTCGAATATCAAATAAGTCCCCTAATCCTTGGTCGAAAATAATTTCGGGAGCAACCCGCGAATCAGAACAAGCCAGGATAGTTGCAAACGGATGTTGACCCTGTGCTACTTCTACAACTCGCGATCGAGCTTGGTCGGGAAATGTCCGTTTTTGCTCAATGTAGCGTTGATTCCCCTCCATCAATTTCTTAAGAGCACTGTTAGGAGTAATGTCAGTAGGAGTAATGTCAGAGATTGCCTCTGCCTTTGCTACTTCGGCTTGTAAAAACGCTGGTGCCAAGCTTGCCGCCAGCATCCCTGCACCAGCCCTCAGCATTAAATTCCGTCGCGAAATCATACCTGCTCTTTCGCTTTTAGTCATTGCTTGCAACTCGGTTCAATTGTTTGTATTTGTTAGCATAATATATACCACAAGCTCAGTCAGACTTCTTTGATTTTTCTTTACAAGCTGCTCCGGCACAATGTAAAGTTCAAAAAAGTAGCCCATTTTTATTTCATTCATATTTTATTTAGTAAAGTCAATGGCAGTCATCCTTCTGCGGACAGGGATGCTAGAATGTATCTAAAACGACTATTATTTATCAATGGCTCGAAATGTCCTACGTTGCCAGCATTCATATCTATCCGGTCAAGTCCCTTGACGGCATAGCAGTCAGTCAAGCACCTATTCTAGCCAGCGGAGCTCTAGAAGGCGATCGTTCTTTTGCAATCTGCGATGCAGCAGGAGAATTGGTTAACACTAAGCACAACAGCGGAGTCAGTTTTCTACGCTTATCCTTTGACATCAAAAAGAGAATTGCCGGTCTGAAAATTCAAGGCACCGAACAAGAAATATTTT
Source organism: Microcoleus sp. w1-18aA5 (assembly GCF_036701705.1). Lineage (NCBI taxonomy): Bacteria > Bacillati > Cyanobacteriota > Cyanophyceae > Oscillatoriales > Microcoleaceae > Microcoleus > Microcoleus sp. w1-18aA5. Next base: position 19,328 of record NZ_JAUPTE010000043.1, read on the forward strand.
TTCATGTAGATAGAGAACGCTTGGGAATAGAATCTTGGTTGAGCAGCTACTTTGGTTTCCCTGTCAAATTAATTGAAAACTTGCTTACAGGTTTTCCCGACAATACGGCTGCACCAGGGCCAAGCATTATCAGTACCGAAACAATTGCCGAAGTTGCATCTTGGTTTCCGAGAGTTTGCGTTAACGAGATGCGCCATCGCTTGCGAGCTAATATTGAAATAGGAGATGTCCCGGCTTTTTGGGAAGACCAACTTTTTCCACAAGCAGATGAAATTGTGAGGTTGAAAATAGGAACAGTAATATTTGAAGCTATTAATCCCGGTCAGCCATGTATCCTATCTACGCGAAATTATGCGACGCAAGCAAGCGATATAAATTTTAAAAATATACTAACAGCCAAGCAGAAGGAAATCATGCCTGACCTGGTAATAAAAGGGCATTTAAATCACTTTAGTCGGCTGATAGTTAACACGCGACTCGCACCTCAAGCAGCAGAAAAAATATTACACATAGGAGACGAAGTTGACATTCTCCGCGTCAGCAACTCTCTATTGAATACCATTTCTGATTAGTTGTAGGTTACGAGTCTGATCAAGCCGGCGGCAACTCCAAAGTAAGTTGACCCAAAACACCAGTTCTAAAATCGTTTAACATCTGCCGCGCCGTTCGTTCGACATCTCCTTTATACTTGTCTTTTGCGACCTCGTGCAAATAATCTTCACCATTACTAGAGGCTGGATCTAATTTATACCTGGATTTGAAACCAGATAGTGATATCAACGTGTCATCAGCCGCCTCCAGCCCTTGCAGCAAATCTACCATCGCTGCTGCTACTACCTGATTGTCGTAAGCTGCTTCGCCAATATCTTCGCAAATAGCTAATTTTATGGCATTTTCTTGATTGTTAATTCGGGTTGGGATCACTCCAGGCGCGTCTAATAATTCAATTTCGTCAGAAATGCGAATCCATCGGAGCGATTTAGTTACTCCAGCTCTGCGAGCACTATCTACCACTCTCCGCCCTAACAACCGATTAATTAGAGCAGATTTTCCCACATTGGGAAATCCCATTACCACTGCACGGACTGGACGGGGCAGCATACCTCGATCGAACCTTCTTTTATTTAGCTGCACGCCAGCATTCTGCACGGCATCCGCCACATCATGTACTCCGTGACCGTGCTCGGCATTAGTAAAATACGCAGTTTCCCCCTGGGACTCAAACCATGTTTCCCACGCCTCGCGCGATCGAGGTGTAATCATATCCATGCGGTTGATGACCAAGACTCGCGGCTTGCCGCCCACCCAGCTCGGCATTTGGGGGTGATAAGTAGCCAATGGAATGCGGGCATCTCGGACTTCGAGCACCACATCTACCCGCTTTAGCTGTTCTTTTAATGCCCGTTCAGCTTTGGCAATGTGACCGGGATACCAGTGAATTTTCATTAGTTAGTTGACTGTTGACTGTTGACTGTTGACTGTTGACTATTGTGATTGGTTAGTTGTGATTGGTTAGTTGACTGTTGACTGTTGTTATTGGTTAGTTCTTAGTTGTTAGTTCTTGAATGACAACTAACAACTGCCAACCGTCAACTGCCAACAGTCAACAGTCAACTGACTAAGGCACAATCAAAACTGCACAAGGAGACAGATTGATCACCCGATTGGTAACGCTGTCAGACGCCCCATCATCGGTTAAACCCATCCCCCGACAGCCCATCACAATCAAATCCGCCCCAATTTCGTCAGCCACATCGCAAATCGTGAAAGCTGGTTTGCCTTCCCGTTCGATGATTTCAGCTTCAATTCCCTGCTGGGAAAACATCGATTGGGCCTCAGAAAGCAGTTTGGCGACTGCTTCGGGGGAAGTCATCACCTCTCGCGCGGGGGCGTCGGCCTCCTCGGCTGGGGGCTCGACTACCGAGAGAATAACTAAACGAGCACCGTAGGTTTTTACGATATTGACCACCTTTTCGGCAGCTTCGCGGGCTTCTCGGCTTTGATCTACAGGAAATAAGACTGTCTTGAACATACTGCACATCTCCGGGACACGGACTCCGATAAAATGTTTAGGTTAAGCCAATCAGTGCCGTTTGTTCCATCTTCCGTTTTTTGTACGGGCGCGGTTGAATGCGTCCGAGGCCGGGGTGCAAGTTACCAGTGCCGCCATTTCAACGGAATTCGACAAAAACACACATATTAGGAGGTTAATCCTGTGACAAAAAAAACTGTAGCAAATTTATCGGCATCGGACTTATCGGGCAAACGGGTATTGGTGCGGGCGGACTTTAACGTGCCGCTCGACAACGGCAATATCACCGATGATACTCGCATCCGGGCGGCTCTGCCGACAATTCAAGATTTAGCGTCCAAGGGCGCTAAGGTGATTTTGTGCAGCCACTTCGGCCGTCCCAAGGGTGTGACGGAGAAGTTGCGCTTGACGCCGGTTGCGAAACGCCTGTCGGAATTGTTGGGTAAAGAGGTCAAAAAGACTGACGACTGCATCGGTGATGAAGTCGCTGCTACAGTAGCCGGGATGCAAGATGGCGATGTGCTGTTGCTGGAAAATGTCCGCTTCTACCCAGAGGAGGAGGCAAACGACCCAGAATTTGCTAAGAAGTTAGCTTCTGTGGCCGATTTGTATGTCAATGATGCTTTTGGTACTGCTCACCGAGCTCACGCTTCTACTGAGGGGGTTACTAAGTATCTGAGTCCTTCTGTGGCTGGGTTTTTGATGGAGAAAGAACTGCAATATCTCGGCAGTGCGATCGACAATCCTCAGCGTCCTTTAGCTGCTATAATCGGCGGTTCTAAGGTTTCCAGCAAGATTGGAGTCATTGAAAAACTGCTCGAAAAGTGCGACAAACTGCTGTTGGGCGGTGGCATGGTTTTCACGTTCTACAAAGCTCGTGGCTTGAACGTTGGCAAGTCTTTGGTGGAAGAGGACAAGCTGGAACTGGCTAAGTCTTTGGAAGCTAAGGCGAAGGAACGGGGAGTTACTTTTCTGTTACCTACTGATGTGGTAGTTGCTGACAAGTTTGCTGCTGATGCTAACACTCAAACTGTTCCTGTAGAAAGCATCCCCGACGGTTGGATGGGTTTGGATATCGGCCCGGATTCAGTAAAAACTTTCCAAGATGCTTTGGCCGATTGCAAAACGGTCATCTGGAACGGGCCGATGGGCGTGTTTGAGATGGAGAAGTTTGCTGTGGGAACTGAAGGTATTGCTCATTCTTTGGCTGGACTTACTAAAACTGGTACTACCACAATTATCGGTGGTGGTGACTCGGTGGCGGCTGTTGAACAGTTGAATTTAGGTGAACAAATGAGCCACATTTCTACGGGTGGCGGTGCTAGTTTGGAGCTGCTCGAAGGTAAGGAATTGCCGGGTGTTGCTGCTTTAGATGAAGCTTAATTAAGTTAAGTAGGGCGGGCTTTGCCCGCCTTGCTGGAAGCAGGTCTATATCTTTGGCTGCGAATCATTTTTTTGAATATTTACCGCAGAGGGCGCAGAGAACGCAGAGGAAGAGAAAAGAGAGAAGGATATCGGTTTTAAGTCTATAGTTTGCTAGTATAATTTGTTTGAAGTAGCAGTGAGGTTTGTTTGTGAAACTTAAACTCTTGGCAACTGTAACGGCAAGTTTAGCTTTGTTTGGGCTGGCAGCTCCCGTTCAAGCTCAAAATCCCGATCATGTTAGGCAATTGCTGGAAACTAAAGAGTGCGAAGGCTGTGACTTGAGAAATGCTGATTTGTTTAAGGCTAGCTTGTACAGAGCTAATTTAAGAGGAGCGGATTTAAGCGGAGCAAATCTCTATGAAGCTAATTTGCTGGAAGCGGATTTAAGTGAGGCTAATTTGGCAAATGCTAACTTAGTTAATGCGGAGATGTACGGGGCTGAATTGAATGGTGCTAATCTGCGAAATGCGGATTTGTCTAATGCTTTTTTGGGGCGAGCGAATTTGACGAGTGCGGATTTGCGCGGTGCTAAGCTTTTTAATGCGAATCTGGGCGAAGCTTATCTGCTGCAAGCTAATTTGTCGAATGCCGATTTGAGGCGTTCGCTGCTGTTTAGAGTTAATTTGCATCGTGCGAATTTAAGCGGAGCGGATATGTCTTTCGCGGATGTGCGTGATACTAATTTGCAGAATGCTATTTTGTCAAATACTAGGCTTCCTGGGGCTCAATTGGCCGGGACAAATATTGATGCGGCGAATAACGTGCGGCAGGGTGATTTGGAACGTGCCAACTTCCGGGGTACGAATTTTGGGCCAGGGGTTTGTGTGATAACTAATTATCCTTATTGTGTTTTGAATGTGGAATAATCTGCCTGCTGAGTGCGTCAGCCTCCATGATTTTGGCAGCTACCGGAGTTTTTGACGCCGCCCAAAAATGGATACAAGCCCGCGACTTAAGTCGTGGAAAGATCAAAATTTTAGACTAAAGTTTTAGCTCCCCAATGAATCTGTGGAATAAATCTCAAGTCTAAAATATAAAATCTAAAATCGACTAACCCGGCCCAAAAACGGATACAATCCCGCGACTTAAGTCGTGGAAAGATCAAAATTTTAGACTAAAGTTTTAGCTCCCAGATGAATCTGTGGAATAAATCTAAAATCTAAAATCTAAAATCTAAAATCTAAAATCGACTGGCTGGCTGGCTGGCGCACCCTAGGTTGAACTCCGAGTTAAGTTTGAGGTGGTTTGTATCCTCTTTCTAGGGCAAATCTCACAAGCTGGGCACGATTTTCTAACTGTAATTTGCTGAAAATGCTGCCTAAATGAGCTTGCACAGTCCGGGGGCTAATAAACAGCCGATCGCTAATTTGTTTGTTAGTATAACCCTGGATAACCTCCCAAAAAACTCTTTCCTCGGCTGGTGTTAAAGGCAAAGGTGCAGGTGCTGGCAAGACTGGCACAAATTGTGGTTCCACCGCCCTACCGCTAGAAGTTTGCAGCAGTCGGACAATCTCGGCGTGAATGCGGTGAGAGCGCTCTAACTGCGCTTTTACCTTAGCTAAGATTTCTTCAGACTGAAAAGGTTTTACCAGATAATCGTCACCGCCGATCGAATGACCTTCAACTTTTGACTCCAACTCGCCTTGACCCGACAAAAATATAAAGGGGACTAACTGTCCCAAACGGGTAGTTCGCAAACGGCGACAAAACTCAAACCCGTCCATTTCCGGCATCATGACATCTGAAATTACCAAATCTGGGGGGGCATTTTCAAACATCGAGAGCGCCTCAGCCCCTGAATTAGCGCATTCCACCCGATATCCTTGACTTTCCAGGTACATTGCTAAGACTGTTTGACAGTCTGCTTCGTCGTCCACCACTAATATTCTTTCCATGACAGGCTTGCACCAATTCCAGTTGGACAGTTATTGAAACTGCCAGTCCCAAAGTAGGAACTTAATTGAGTTTACCTGCTGCAACTTAATAAAGGCTTGCAATTTCAAGACGCCACAATTTCTCAAATAGTCCAATTAGGGGCGCCTAGCGCCTAAAAGGGGAAGCAATAGAGCAATATGGGGAACAATCTCTTTCTTTGATTGGCCTATCATCAAAAGCTACAACTTTTTACGAAGAAGCGTCAACTTTTATGCCGAAAATAGAAGGTAAAAGAAAGAATTTTATCCTATAAAACAGAAATTTTGGTGACACTTACACTATTCCTAGACCCGACATTGAAAGGTTTTTAGATTTTTCGGGTTCAGACACAGGTACAAAAGGAACAACGCGACCAGGTGCTGCTGGCGGCGGCGCGAACAAACTTGGGTCGGCAACCAACATACTTTCAATTATCGCTGCTGGTTCGGGGCGACTGAACAGATACCCCTGCATGATATCGCACTGATGTTGTTTCAAAAAATCTAGTTCTGCTTCTGTTTCCACTCCCTCAGCAATTACAGTCATGTTCAAACTGTGACCCAGTAAAATTACTGCTGTAGTAATAGCAGCATTTTGAGCATCTTCGTTGGCATTACGGACGAAAATTCGATCGATCTTTAAACTGTCAAAAGCAAATTGCTTGAGATATCCTAAAGTAGCGTAACCGGTGCCGAAGTCGTCAATAGCAATCCGAATCCCTAGAGCTTTAAGTTCGTTTAAAGTAGCGCCTGCTACTGTCGCATTTTCCACCAAAGCGCTTTCGGTCATTTCTAATTCTAAATTAGCAGGATCTAAACCTGTAGTTTCCAATATTTGCACGATTCGCGCCTTGAGTTCCGGATCTGACAACTGTCGCGCAGACAAATTTACTGATATTGTAAAGGGCGAAAACCCTGCAGCCAGCCAACTAGCGGCTTGAGCGCAAGCTGAAAGCAGTACCCACTCCCCAATCTGAATAATTAAACCTGTTTCTTCTGCTAAGGGAATAAATTCGACGGGAGAAATTATACCTCGATCGGGATTTTGCCAGCGCACTAAAGCTTCGGCGCCGATAACTTGACCGGTCGCAATATTCACTTGTGGCTGATAGTATACCTGAAACTCACCTTGTGCCAAAGCGTGGCGCAGCAAAGCTTCGAGAGCAAACTTTTCAGGAGAGAGAGTTGTAACCTTGGTGGAGTCGTTAACTAAATCTTTGAGTCTGGCTTCTGCTTGGTGAAGCGCGACTGTCAGCGGTTGAGTAATAGTTTGCCGTTTCAAGACGCGAGAAGCAATGGCTCCCAGCAATTCAGCCTTGGTAAACGGCTTTGTCAGGTAATCGTCTGCCCCCAATTCCATCCCCCGACGAAAATCGGTTTTGTCACTTTGAGCCGTGAGGAAAATAAATGGAATTGTTGCAGCTAGAGAGTTTTGCCGCAGAGTCCGCAACACGTCATAACCGTCGAGTTCCGGCATCTGCACATCGCACAAAATTAAATCCGGTATCTCCGAAAGTGCCATCTGCACCCCAGCTCGACCGTTCTCGGCCGCAATGACCCGGTAGCTGTGAGATTCCAGAAGTTGCAGAAGAGTTTCCCGGATTAATTCGTCGTCTTCAATTACCAAAATTTTGAGCATGATACTTAGATAACAGATGCCACTATATATCTGAACCTGACTAACTCTAGCATACTCAAACTAGGGAATTAGTAATTGGGCCAATTAGCCAATAAATGATTAGCCAAATGGCTGAATATTTTCCCTCGGTTCTTAAGTCACAATCAAAGAACTGCCCAAATTGGGAAAATTTCGATCTCTTTCAAAAGCAGAAAACTGCTGCGCCCTACTCGTTCGATAAACTTTTATTACAAAATCCCCAATATTTCTCATAAAAAAATTAGCGAACAGTTTCAGTGCGCCGATGGCGAAAATTACTCAGACTATCACTTATATGATGTCCGGTTAATTGTTCATAATTAGTCCGTGTTTGTACGGAAAACTAGAGTTTTATCTCCATAGATGAATCAGGATGCAGCATCCTGATTCATCCAAAAAAAGATACTTGCTTTCAGACAACAGTAGTGGAGAGATAAAAATTTTAGATTAAGGTTCAATCTCCCAGATTCATCTGTGAAGTAAATCTAACATCTAAAATCGATTAACGGAGAACTTAATTATGGTTCTCTAACCCGAAATCCTATTATGCGGTGCCTTAATTCACAGGCTTAGTGGAATTCGCGCAAAACTTGGAATCTACAATTGCAGAAGTGATACTGACAGCGTGCATGGATGATGACGGAATTATCCGGTCTTGCGGAACTACCACGGTCTTTTTACAAACCAGCTCGCTACTGCCTACAGAGGCAAAGTTCCAAGCATAAAATTCGGGATTGCTGACTGTCGCATTGGCCGGATGTAAACCTAGTGCAGTCACTAATACTAATCCCAAAGTCACTAAAGCTACGATCGCGAATCTCAGCATATTCTTTCTTTGAACAGGAAAACTTACCTGATTGGTATTACCTTATTATTGCCTGGGTGGATCGAGAGCGTCAACAGATTTTAGATTTTAGATTTTAGATTTTAGATTTTGGATTTTAGCATTGACCCCACGGATAAATTCGGGGGCTCCTTTATCGGATACAGATTTTTTATTTCTGGACGGATGAATCACGTGGCGGGTATCCTGGATGCTTGATTGTCAATAGCAGTTATTCGGCAGTCAGGTTCAACTCGTAAGGGATCGGCTCAGATGCTTGAGAAACTACCACGAATTCATAAAAACCAGTATCATCCAGCAATCCTGACCAACTAAGTCCTTCTGCATCTTCCAGCAAAGCTCGCGCGCCCTTTGTCCGCCCCGGAGTATAAATTGACAGTAGGGTAGATTTGCGCGGTGCTTGCAAATTCACGCGCAAAGTTTGATTTTGAGCGAACCTGGCAATGTAAGCTTTCCCTTCTCCGGGTTTGAGATTGCCTGCGAGGCTTTTGCTCTTCGATAGGCGGTCAAATTCAACGCTTTCGACAGTTGCTCCAGCTTGTAAGGCTTCGAGTTCGTCGGCGGTAATTGCTTGCCAAATTTGTCCGATCGGCAAACCAATGATATTGCGATCGCGCGGCTGTTGTGGAAACCAATAAAAGAACCTAGCATCAGCCAAATCGTACAAAGCCCGACTACTCAAATTCAGCTTGTTAACCTCAGTTTTCCAGCGATCGATATCAGTGGTGTCGTAAGTGCCCAACCGTGATCTAGCGTCGCTGCTGAGATTTTCCAGCTTGTCGAGCAACTCCTCGCCGATTTTCTGCCATCTTTCGCGCCACTGGCGATCTTCCTCGCCTTCTTTTAACAATCGTCCCCCCAATTCCGGGTATTTGGCATAGAAAGTCTCGTCCACAAGGTTGACGTAACCGTTATAGAATCGATCGTCAATTTTGAGCTTGACAAAGCGATCTTGCAAAGCATCTTCTTGCTGCTGCTTCGGGCTTGAAGGCTGGGGAACTTTCTGCACTTTTGATTGCAGATTTAACAAAGAATTGCCCGCCAACCAGCCAACTCCCCCCATACTTGAGAGCACCGCCACCACGAACAAAACCATTTTCCAAGCAGGCATTTTTTGCTGATTGCCAATAGCAGCAACTCGCACCGGAGTTCCCGGCAGTTTTGGTGTGGGAGCGGGCACGGGTATAGGCGAGAAATCTGGTGGCTGGGTGATACCAAAATCCGGGGCTGGTGGCAAAGGTGGCTGTAACGGCGGATTGCCGGAGAGAGCGAGCATTACCTCGCGAGCCGAGGAGTAACGCTGGCTCGGCTCCTGAGCAAGCATTTTCTCCAGCACCAGGGACAAATTCGGAGACAGAGAACATTCCCCCCGCCAGTTCCAATTCAGGGTATGGCTGTCGAGCAATTGATGGGGTTCCTTCCCAGTCAGCAACACCAAAACCGTGGCCGCCAGAGCGTACAAATCGCTGTGGGGAGAGACAATGCCCATCTGCATCTGTTCGACGGGAGCATAGCCGAGCTTGCCGATGCGAGTCGCGGGGGCGAGAGTGCCGTTAGCCTCAGCGAATAGAGACTCTACGGTGGCGGCGACTTGTTTTACTCCGCCAAAGTCGATCAGCACGGGCATCCCGTCAGAACTCCGCAGAATCAGGTTGTCCGGGGAGATGTCGCGGTGAATCACTCCCAAAGAGTGAATGTATTCGAGCACGGGCAAAATCTGCAGCAGTAATTGATTGATTTCTGCTTCTATGAACCGCAAACCCTGACGCTTGCGGGCGTCGAGCAGAAAGCGGTAAGTTTGACCGGGCACGTAGTCTTGGACGAAAAATAGGTAGCCTCGATCGCTGATACTGACGCGGAAGAGTTCGCGAAAGCGGGGAATTTGATTGTGTTGCAGCTTGTAGAGCACTCCCGCTTCCCGCTCGAACAGTTCCTCGGATTTTTGTAAAGCGTAACTTCCATGTACTTGGGGCGCAAATTCTTTTAAAACGCAGGGTTCGTTAAATCGGTGGGCGTCTTCAGCCAGGTAGGTGCGTCCGAAGCCTCCGTGTCCCAATTCGCGGACGATGCGGTAGTGGTTGTTGAGAGTTATGCCGGGGTAGATGGGATTGTTCATTGGAACTTGCTGCGTCGGATTTTCACGCTTGACTGAGACTGGGAGTTTTGGGCGATCGCTGATTTAATCTTGCCATAGTGTGTCAGTGTTGATTAGTCGATCGGCAGCTTGGCTATCCCCTGTGGTTATTGTGAAAACAGCGGTTTCGTGCTATGGAAGTTTATCTACTGCGCCATTTTTTCGATCGACCTCAAAGTGTGTTCAAATTTTTAGCGTCCAGCCCAATGTGCGATCGGGCGTTAGCGCTACTAATTGAATCTTGAGCGATCGAGGTGCAAAATACGCATTTTAAGGAGCAAATCATGCAGCCAGAACAGCGTCAGCGAGCAATTGGGGCGTTTGAAGAGTTTTTGAGGGCGCCACTTGAGGAACGATTGCAACACCAGCAGAGTCGAGTTGCCGAATCCGAGGCGATCGCCCTTTTCCAAAAAGTCGCTGCCACAGTACCAGCTTACCAGACTTTCCTAGCTGAACATAACATCAATCCCGCCTCAATTCAAACCTTTGAAGACTTCCAAAAATTGCCGCTAATTACCAAAGAGAATTATTTACGCTGTTACCCGCTACCTCAGTTGTGCCACCAGGGCAAATTAGAAACTTGCGATTTCATTGCTGTTTCATCTGGTTCGACAGGAAACCCGACATTTTGGCCGCGTTTTATCAGCGACGAATTGCAAATTGCCACTCGTTTTGAACAAATATTTCACGACAGTTTTTACGCCGACAATCGCTCAACTTTAGCTGTCATTTGCTTTACGTTAGGTACTTGGGTAGGCGGAATGTACACGGCAAATTGCTGCCGCTATCTAGCGAGTAAGGGTTATCCTGTTACAGTTGTGACGCCTGGGAATAATAAGACTGAAATATTTCGAGTTGTGCAGGAACTTGGGGAGCATTTCGAGCAAGTAGTTTTGTTGGGATATCCGCCGTTTATCAAGGATGTGATTGATACCGGAATTGCTGGGGGGGTGGAGTGGCAAAAATATCGAATTAAGATGGTGTTTGCGGGGGAAGTGTTTAGCGAAGAATGGCGGAGTTTGGTTAGCGATCGCACTAATTCTGACAATCTATATTACAACTCTGCGAGCCTTTACGGTACTGCCGATGCGGGCGTTTTGGGCAACGAGACACCGCTGAGCATTTGCATCCGCCGCTTTTTAGCCAACAATCCAGAAGCAGCACGCAATTTATTCGGGGAATCGCGGTTGCCAACGCTGGTGCAGTACGATCCGAAAAGCCGCTTTTTTGAAGTGAATAATGACGGCACGTTGTTATTTTCTGGCGACAACGGTATTCCGCTAATACGCTATCATATCTCGGATAATGGCGGTTTAATTTCTTACGAAGCAATGCTTAATTTTTTGGCTGAATGGGGATTTAACCCTGTTGCAAGTTTGCAGCAAGCAGCAGGTATGAAAGTTTCTGATTTCCCCAGAGGAATTCGCTGCTTGCCATTTGTCTATGTATTCGGGCGATCGCACTTTACCGTTTCCTACTTCGGTGCTAACATTTACCCAGAAAATGTCACCGTAGGTTTAGAAGTTCCCACGATTCGGGAATGGGTAACGGGAAAATTTGTATTGCAAGTCAAGGAAGATGCGGATCAAAATCGCTTTTTATCGGTGGTTGTGGAATTAGCAGCGGGGGTGGAGGGCGACGAGGAGATGCAGCAGGCGATCGCATCTTCAATTCTCGCGCAATTGCGGCGGCTAAACAGCGAATTTGCTAATTACGTGCCGCCAGAATATCAGTTACCTGTGGTGACATTAACTGCGATGGGCGATGCGGAGTATTTTCCGATTGGGGTGAAGCACCGATACACGCGACAGTAAACCGTGTTTTTGTGAGTAGGACGATCGCTAAATTGTATCGGGATCAATATTTAATTCTCGCAGTTTCGCGGCCAGGCGATCGGCTCGTTGAATCTCCCTTCCTGCAACCTCTTCAGGAGTAGGGACAAGCTCTCCTTCTGCTGTAAAGAAACGCAATTTTCCGCCACAAATTCCGAGACTCAAATCGAGTTGTTGACTCCGCAGATGCCCGGATTCGTTCGGTGTGATCGGTTGATATTCCCCGTCAAGTAAATGAAACCCAGCTAATTCTAAAGTTTCTGGGTCAAACCAAAAGTAGTCGTGAGTGCGAAAAGTATCTTGATAGAGTTGTTTTTTAAAGTTTTTGTCTATATCCGCTGTTTGGGGAGACAGGATTTCTATGATAATATTAGGGTACTTTCCGTCTTCATCCCAAACTACCCAGCTTTTCCGAGTTTTTCTTTCTGTTCCGAGTACCACAAAAAAGTCTGGGCCTCGGAAGTCTTTCGATTTGAGTTGCTTGGGACTGTAATAAATGGTGAGGTTTCCAGCAGCATAGAAATCATTTCTATCTCGCCATACCCATTCTAGACAGTTGAGGAGTAGGATTATTTGTCGGAGATGCAGTTCTGTTTCCACGGGAGGTTCGTCACTGTATAAATCGCCTGAAGGAAAGATAACATTTTCTGGTATCTCTTGTTCTGGTATTTCTTGGGTAGTAGCTAATTCTGCGGTTGCGGACATGGCTGCTGGGTGAGGAGTAAGAGGTTGTGTGTCTATTTTAGCAAGCTTTTCATATCTCTGCCGAGCACTATTCTGAAAGCCCGATCGCGCTTTTTGCCGAAAAACGCGATCGAACAGCGAACAATTAGTCTTTAACTATTAGCAATTATCGTTTTATTGACCGTCAGTTTGTCTGAGAGCCGCCAGAACTTCCGGTCGTTTCATGCGCGCGTAGCCCCGCACTTTCCTGTCTTTGCCGATCGCCTTCAAGCGTCTCAGCGAAAGACTTTCGTAGTCATCCTCTGGGGACGGGGACGGAAACGGCAACTCCAACTGCAACTGCGGTAACTGAGGTTTCTGCTGTGCTTTCGACTGCTTCTTCGGCTGCGTTTTTGACTGCTTCTTCGGCGGTGCATCGGGCTGTATTTCTGAGTGCGTAGCTGTGGCTCCCAGTTGGTGGCGGAGCGTTTTGATTTGATTTTTCAGGTCATTTTCTACTTCTTCAATGGCGTCGGAAACAAACTGATTAATTGTTTCGACTGTGCGTTCTAATTTTATTGATAGCAGTTTTTCCAGTTCATCCAACTGTCTCAAAGCACCTTCAAGATTTACCTCAGAAATAACAACCGATGTTGGCGGACGGTTGCTGCTCGATTGTTCAATTTTTTTAGCCATTTTATCTACCTTTTCATGAAATGCTTTTTCTACTTGTTCGAGCAAATGCTTAATCTGTTCTATTTGATTACGCTCAAAGTTCTGCTCAGTTAGAGCTTTTACGTGCTTTTTTAGCAGGTCTTCATTTTTTTTAACAGATTGTTCTATTTGTTTTGTTAGACTATCTATCTTTTTTTGAAATGATAGCTCAAATTGTTGCAGTAGAGTCTCAATTTGTGCCGTTTTAGGAGTCGGTTGCGGAGCTAAATGTTCCATTTCAGCTTGAGCAACAGCGACCTCCTCGTCGGTCATTTCAAATACCCAGGCCCACATTTGCTCGATGCCAAGTTCTTTAGCAACAATACACCAATCTGAGCCGCAGACCACTTCATATTCTTCTTCGTTGCTGTAAGCTTCGGTAGGGCGTACAATTAAAGGAATTAAGTTGCTGCCTTGCTCGATCAGACTTCTCCTGAGAGCTTCGCGACGTTCGCGAGGAATTTCGCCCCGCTGAGGCTCTGGTACTGCTATTTGGGAAGTGTAAATCTGACTGTGACTAATGGGCTTAATCCGCAAATATTCAACTATTCGGTTTTGATCGGACGATCGATCCATCTTGTTACAAGTCCCCTTTTGTCATTAAAATCTGCTGTGTAGGTATTTATGTATGTTTGCACTTTACAGCCGGCGTTTTAAGGGATGCAGGACTAACCCAAGAACTCAAATTGTAAGGTGCGAGACAAACACCTTACCCAGACCGTCGTAAGTTAAAGGGTTTCTTGGGCTGAGTCTTCCAAGTCTGCGATCGAACTCGGTTATCTGGGGGAGATATGCCGTTGCTGCTGTAACTGTGCGGCTGGCTGTGCGGTGACAGCCCGATCGGCAAAAGTTACTGCAATTCCTAAAAAAGCGACTGTGATGAGTTTAACTGCCTGCGGGACACCAAGCATACACTGCTTTACTCATCTTTACTTTTTTACTTTTTTTGGCATCAGGGCGATCGGGCTGACGTTGCGAATTACGATCGCAATTTCGATTTATACGAAAGCCAGCTTTAATATCGTCCTTATTCTTTAGTCTCAACCGAGAGGGACGGAAGTTTGTGTAGGATGGGTTTTAACCGCCGAGTCATATCGGGTTTTTCAACTTTTGTCGGGCGGGTTGTCAGCGCCCCAAAAATGCAATTGAGATGGCTGAAAGCTTATAAATATTTTTGCCACTTGTCAATAAGCTTAATCATTGTTTTCTCGCCTAACCCTTTACCTTTCATGCGTTCCAACACATTTTCAAAAGATGCAAACTGCTGCAAACCTCGCTCTTTGATGATTTGTTCTATTGTTTGAGCTTTTATGCCAGCATTTTTCAAATTTGTAGCCAATTTAAATTTATCTTGAGTGTTGAGTGCTTCCAACAGCGGAACAGGTTTGGGAATCCGACTTTCAACATCTTTAACCCTCTCTATCAACGCCTGTTTTTCCCGCGTATACTCGGCTTTTAATTCATTAATTCTGTTTTCCAATCTATTTTCAATATTTGTCAGTCGCTGTTCAAAGCTGGAGGAATGTTGAGGCACCTCACTTACAAATTTATTGTCAGTGCTTGCGGTTTTTCTGAGAATTTCAAGTTGTTCGAGGAGAAGTTCTTCATTTTCTTCTTCCAGGATGAATGCTCCGATTGTCTCCCCTTTTTGAGGTTCTATTTCCTTTGCTCTCGCCGCCGCATAGTATTCAAAGTCTCCGTCTACTATTTCGTAAGCATCCATACCGTTTCGGCGGACAATTATCGGATTAATCAATCCTCCTGACTCTAAAATCAGTCGCGCTAATTTGTCCAAATCAGACTCTGCAAAATTGGAACGGGGAACTGCGGATGTAATTTTTTTAACTGCAACCAGTGACGGAGATAATTTTTTCATTAGTTTTTACCTATTTTTTCCAAAACTTCTATTGCTAGCATTTCAAATTCTTGGGATGCGATGGAATCAGGCTTAAAGTCTAGCACTGAAATCGGATCGGCGATTTCCATATTTCCCACGATTTGAAATTGTTCTGCACACTTTGCTAAATCGTCTCTCTCGTAAATTACGCTGTCCATGATTTCAAAGCCGTAGCGTTTGGGAATTGCCTCCCTCCGCTTGGGCAAACTGTACTGTACAAATTTAGCATTAGTTGAGATTTTGCAAGCAAGTACGCCTAAAACTTCTAGAGGTTTCTTGCTAATTTGTTTTTTGAATCCGTTGACTTTTTTAATAAAATCCTTGACATTAATCAGTCCTTGATTTGCAAAAGGTTTTAAGTCCGAAGGAATAATTAAATAATCCGCCGCAATTAGGGCAACTCTAGCATAAAAATTCAACGAGGGTGGCGTATCGATCAGTACAATATCATAGTTTTCCTGTACTTCTGCTAGTTTCTGAATTAAAATCATTCGGCTGTAATCTAGTTGATTGAGCTCCGTTTCATATTGCATTAAATCGATGTGGGAAGGAACTACATCAATTTCGGGATGGCAAAAATTAGACTTGCGAGCTACTTGTGCAATCGAGAAAAAGTCTTCTGATTGCAAAACTTGAAGAATATTATTATCTTTCAAATCGTCTTGTTCTTCATCCTCAAATTTAACTAAACCTGTGGCAAAGGTTGTATTGGCTTGACTGTCTAAGTCTATTACCAAGACTCTTTTACCTTTCTTGCTCAGCGCAGCAGCTAAATTGACGACAGTTGTAGTTTTGCCAACGCCACCTTTGTTATGGTAAACTGCAATGATTTTCATACTATTTTGCCTTTTTTGGGGAACGGTTACATCGGATTTAACTTGAGGCTTAACTGGATATTTTTCAGGTATTTGTTCCGGTTCAGAGATTTGACTTGTCTCAGGTTCTTCGGTGGCGGGATTGTTGGGCTGTACTGGGACTTCGCTAATTAACTCAGGACTAACTAAGTTAATTTTACTATCTTCCAGTTCGAGATTATCGGGATTTTTTATAAATTTTAAACGATCTCTGCCAATTAAAGCGATAATTTCATCAATTCTCTTTTCAAGGTCTTTTCCAGCACACTTAAAGACTAGCTGAATATCATCGGCAACTCTTTGGTAAATTCTAATTTCTTTACCGTTAGTTATGAGACCATAGCGGATGCTCAAACTTGTTAAATAGCGAGTGAGTTTTCGCAGGTGGCGGTCTAAATTTTCCTTCGGATGTTTAGCCTCCATAACTACACTCATCGGTGAGTCTGCATCGACTACTATGGGGATAACTTGGGTGGCAAATGAGAGGAAGTCGAGACGGATATTCCCAAATGCTATTTCTTGGTGCCAAGTGTCGGGCGTATAGCCTAGTTTTGGTAGCAGATAGCTGACAATGAGTTTGCTTTCTACTTCACTTTCGTTGCGACAGTTATTGGGATTGAAAGTCATTCGATTTTAGATTTTAGATTTTAGATTTTAGATTTTAGATTGGGAATGACTGATTTAATAATGGTACGGATTGTGATATTGACAGTAGGGTACGCATTCCTCAATACGGTTCAGTTAAGCTCGATCCCCCCTAGCCCCCCTTAAAAAGGGGGGGACAAGAACTTACTCAAAGTCCCCCAACAATCAGGGGGATTTAGGGGGATCTCCTAGGAATAAATAGTTTTAACTGAACCGTATTGACGCATTCCTCCCCTTACAAACGCTACGGATTGTAATATCGAAAAACCCGGTTGTGTTTGACAAACCGGGTTTTTCTGGCATTTATCGCGTTTAAAACTTACTTTGTTTTAGCGTTAAATTCCTGCAATGTTTGATAGCCACCAGCGGGATTGTACAAGTGACAGTTGTCGGCAATCCGCTTCATTAAAGACCAAGAAAATTTTGTTTCGTAGAGATGATCTTGCCAATTTTCCTTTAAGCTGCTGTGGGCGAGGCGCAAGTTGTACCAGGGAATAGCAGTCGAAAGGTGGTGGGGAACGTGGACGTTAATGTCGTGGCACAGAAACTCTACCCAGCGGGGATAATCGCAGTGAACTGTTCCCGACAGTTGCGCTTGGGCTTCGTTCCATTCTTCGGGTTCTTTAAATGAAATATCTGGTGCTGTGTGGTGGACGATCGTAAAA
Organism: Microcoleus sp. w1-18aA5; assembly: GCF_036701705.1. Classification (NCBI taxonomy): domain Bacteria; kingdom Bacillati; phylum Cyanobacteriota; class Cyanophyceae; order Oscillatoriales; family Microcoleaceae; genus Microcoleus; species Microcoleus sp. w1-18aA5. Next base: position 36,603 of record NZ_JAUPTE010000043.1, read on the forward strand.
GTGCTCATCCAGAAATGGTAAACCAGCCAGGGCATCAACCAAAATTTGACAAATCCCCAAATGCCTGTGGTTGCAATTAAAATCGGGAATCCGATCGCAGCACCGATTAAAACGACAAAAACTGAAAACCGCACTTGTTCTTGTTTCTGTTGACCTTTGAACCGCCACCACATAAAGTGTACTTTGGCCCAGTGGGCGATCGAGCCGATCCACCACATTGGACCAAATATTAAACTATAAGCTATTTGTAAAGCCTTGGGCGCAGCAGCGTAGTCTGCTGCTGTCATCGGGTGCCAAGCATTATCCTCGCCAAGTTTATTGGTGTGCTTGTGGTGGTAATTGTGCCCGTGCCGCCATGCGTGAAACGGAAAAATTAACGGCAAAAATGCGAGATGTCCGACTAAATCGTTTACCCAGCGGCGGTTAGCAAATGACCGATGACCGCAGTCGTGACCGATCACAAAAAAACCGGTTAATCCGGTGCCTGTGAAAATCCACATTAGGGGTAGTAGAAACCAAGGAGAGACTGCTATGCCCCAGTAACCGACAGCAACTAAAAGAACGTTGACAATTACTTTTGTCCAAGCTTTGCGGGGGTTTTTGACGAATACTTCCCGCGGCAGGGTTTTGAGAATATCTTTGAGGCGCAGGTTGGAAGTGTCACTTGCGGATGTCAAATTTAGTGGTTTTTCGATCGATGCTGTCATAAACTGATTTCGATTCTCCGTATGCCATGAGGATGGCTTAACAAATTAGCGCAATAAAAAAGCGCCGTAAAATGTCAGCTCGTTGCCAGCAAGCAGCAGACGAGTTGAGCTGTAGGCAAGCGCGTTTTAGCAAAAGCTAGCGATCGCTATCCGCAGTTAGGAATTTCTAGCACTTTCGGCAAAAAACACTGCGGGTAGCAAAACCTTTGTTTTTATAACACAGGGGCAGGACAATTAGCATTAGCGACTGTTGTCTGCTAATTGCTGTTGCTGCCCGCAATGGGGTCGATCTCCCGCAAGCCAGCGATCGAGCGTTGCTGTTTGAGGCTTTGCACTTCCAGCAGCAAGGATTCGATTTCTGCTTGCAAGTGCAGGAACTTGACTTGCTGATCTGCTTGGTAGGGGCACTTCACCAAATCTACTTTGCGGGCAAAAGTGGTCGATAGGGTAGAAGAACTAGCCATTTCGGGGTTGCTCGCGGTGACTTGAGGCCGAGAAAGAGTGGATGAATTATTTGACATTAGTAATTGAGTAGACATATCTACACATTCACACCATTAAGTTACTTTAACCTGAACCGATCGTATTAAACATCAAATTAACCGATCGAGCTAAAATTAGTGTAAATTCTTTGGCCATTGCCTAAAACCATTGACATCGTGACCCTGATTCTACCTGCTACTGACTCTGTTGCTAACTCCGCTGCTAACTCCGCTGCCCGCGCAGCCGAGCCGAAACGCTACGGCTGGCCCGGCTTGATCGAAGCTTATCGCCCCTACCTGCCGGTGACGGAAACCACGCCGGTAGTAACCCTCCAAGAAGGCAATACTCCCCTGATTCCAGCACCTGCGATCGCATCTCTCATCGGTCGAGACGTGCGCGTCCTGGTCAAATACGACGGCCTCAACCCCACTGGTAGTTTCAAAGACCGGGGGATGACAATGGCGATTTCCAAGGCAAAGGAAGCTGGTGCCGAGGCAGTAATTTGCGCCAGTACCGGCAATACTTCGGCCGCCGCCGCCGCCTACGCCAGACGCGGGGGGATGCGAGCTTTCGTGTTGATTCCCGAAGGTTACGTGGCTTTGGGCAAGCTGGCGCAAGCTTTGCTTTACGGTGCGGAAGTCATTTCGATTGGCGGAAATTTCGATCGAGCTTTAGAAATTGTCCGCGAAATGGCTGTTAACTACCCCGTGACATTGGTCAACTCCGTCAATCCTTACCGCTTGGAAGGTCAGAAAACCGGAGCTTTTGAAGTGGTGGACGCTTTGGGCGATGCGCCCGACTGGCTGTGCATTCCGGTGGGAAATGCGGGAAACATCACAGCATACTGGATGGGCTTTTGTCAATACCACCAAGCCAAAAAATGTTCGCGCTTGCCGCAGATGATGGGATTTCAAGCAGCCGGAGCTGCGCCGTTGGTAACGGGCTCACCGGTATCGCACCCAGAAACCCTGGCGACAGCAATTCGGATCGGCAACCCCGCTAGCTGGAAACAGGCGATCGCAGCTTCCGAAGCCAGCCGCGGCAGTTTTGCCGCAGTCACCGACGCCGAAATTCTCGACGCTTACCGTTTGTTAGCATCACAGGAAGGAATTTTCTGCGAACCAGCAAGTGCAGCTTCTGTGGCCGGTTTGCTGAAGGTAAAAGACCAAGTTCCGACTGGGGCGACGGTGGTTTGCGTGCTAACTGGTAACGGTTTGAAAGACCCGGATACCGCCATTAATCACAGCAACAATCAATTTAAAAGTGGCATTGCTCCGACTTTGGATGCAGTAGCTGGGGCGATGGGATTTTAATAAGTTAGTTGGCAGTTTTCGGTAATGTTCTTTGTATCCTCTGGGGTTTTTTAAGTCGGATATAACTGGTTCCCAGGCTCTGCCTGGGAACGAGAATGGGCAGATTCTAAGGACGAGGAACCGAAAATTTACTAACCAATCCCCGCAGTCAGAAACGATTTCGGATTGATACCGATTAAAGAAGATAAAACGCAAGATAGATTTTACGGCTTTTGATTCGATCGCAGTTTATAATTATGTTTAATTTATTGCATTGAATGATAATCATGAATAATTATGATCCTGTCGCCAAAGGGATTATGCAGGGAAATCTAGGTGGTTTACAAGAAGAGCAAGGTGAATTTGAGACGGCAAAACAGTCTTACTTTGATGCGATCGCTGCCTTCGATGCTGCTTTACTTATTCAACCGGATGATACCAGGGCTCTCAAATGCAAAGCTAGTGCGCTGATGAGTCTGGGTGATGTGCAAGAAAAATTATCTGAGAGACAGGAATCACTCAAGAATTGGCAAGAGGCACTGAAAACATACAATCGATTTTTGGGGATGGAACCTCATAAAGAGCGCATTCGCTATATTCGCGATGGGCTGCAAAAACGTCTCGATAATTTGGATGAAGATACTGCCAGCAGTTAGCTCGATCTAAATAGGTAAAGATGCGGTATTCAGCAGATCGATATACTTTAACCATTCTACGATGACCAAACCTACTGCAACCCTGTTAATTGCCTGTCCCGATCGCAAAGGACTCGTCGCCTTACTTGCCAATTTTATCGCGTCCCACAACGGCAATATCATCCACGCAGATCACCATACGGATTTTACCGCCGGATTATTTCTGAGCCGACTCGAATGGCAATTAGATGATTTTGACTTAACCACCGAACAAATAACACCTGCTTTTAGTGAAATTGCTAAGGACTTACAAGCCAATTGGCAATTGCATTTCTCTCATAAAAATCGACGCATCGCAATCTGGGTAAGCCGTCAAGATCACTGTTTATTAGACTTGATTTGGCGACAGCGAGCGCAAGAAATCAGAGGTGAAATTCCGCTGATTATCAGCAACCATGAAAATTTAAAGCCCATTGCCGCACAATACGGTATCGACTTTGAGTATATTCCCATTACTAAAGATAATAAAGCTATTCAAGAAGCACAACAGTTAGAAATTCTTAATAAGTATAAGATTAATTTAGTAGTTTTGGCTAAATATATGCAAATCTTGAGTCAAGACTTTATCAGAAAATTTCCCAATGTGATTAATATTCACCATTCATTTTTACCCGCGTTTGTGGGTGCAAATCCCTACGAAAGGGCTTATGAAAGAGGGGTAAAAATTATCGGTGCAACAGCCCACTATGTTACACCAGATTTAGATGCTGGCCCGATTATCGAACAAGATGTTGTGCGCGTCAGTCACCGCGATGAAGTGTCTGATTTGGTTCGCAAAGGTAAAGATTTAGAAAGGGTTGTGTTAGCAAGAGCGGTGCGATATCATTTACAAAATCGTGTTTTAGTTTATGGCAATCGAACAGTGGTTTTTGCTTGAAAGTTATGCCTGATATCAATCCTGGTTTGTTACTCATTTAATCCCTCGGCGAGTGAGATCAATTCCGGTTGCACGAGCCAAGTGCAGCGACTCCCAAAGTTTGCTCAGCTTGACATTTGGCATGACTGGTGATGCTGTTAAGATTTTCTGTTGCCGTCTTGTTGCGATCGCCCTTGCGTCAGTTTTCGCACAGAGTTACTAATACGACGAGGTTTCGGAACTTTACCTTTGTCTACTGGCCATCCTTCACGTTGCTGGGAGTGATCGCCATCGGTTTCTTCGGTTTGATCGTACAACAAGATGTTGCGCGTGGGATAAGGCAAATCGAGGCCGTTTTCCACATATAGCTTTTTTTTAATAGCACAAATTACCTTGTCGCGCGATCGCAGATCGTCAATTCGGCGCGGCGGAGCAATCCACCACCGAACGCGGATATTGACCGTACTTTCTCCTAGATCCATCGCCAGTACATCGGGTGCAGGAGCTTTCAAAACCTCCTTCAGGCTGTGCAATGCTTCCAGGATTAACTGCTTAGCCTGGTCAATATCGTCGCCGTAACCAATACTAATATCGTATTCCATGCGGCGTTTATCGAAAGCAGTATTCACAGTCACCGTATTCGTAAACAATTCGGCATTAGGAATGACAATCCGCCGACCATCATAGGTTTGGATTGTTGTAGCGCGCGTCTCAATATTTTCTACCGTTCCCTCAAAGTTTTTAAACACAATTTGGTCATCGATTCGGAACGGTTCCGTCAACAGAATTAGGATACCTGCTAAGAAGTTTTGCAATATCTCGCGAAAGGCAAAACCAATTGCCACCCCGCTAATTCCCAGCAGTTGCACCAAATCGCCAGCTTTCAATGTGGGAATTATAATCGAAAGAGAAATAAATAGACCAACTAGAACGATCAGACTCTGAGCTAACCGTCCTAACACCAGCCCCAAATTTCGAGCTTGGTGGTGCTTGCGGGTAACTCGCCTGACCACTCTCTTAATTTGCCGACCCACAAAATAAAAAATTGCAAAGACAATTAACGCCAGCACAATATTAGGCAGCACGATCAGAAAGCCGTCGATCATGCTCTGAATCTTTTTCCAGACTAGGGATATCTCTGCCCTCATGAAGTTTCCTCGCGCATCAATCGTTGTCGATAGTAGTAAAATTTAGCTCGATTAAGTTCTATCTAAAGACTGTAGGTGAGTACGACGCGAGGAAGATTTTTTGGCAGTCCTCAAAATTTTGAATGCGGATTATAGGTTGGGATATAGTACAGTTACATCAATTAGTAGATTATCCGTAGATGCGGAATAATAAAAAAGCTGATAGATTAATGCAGCCTAATTGCAGTTAAGGCAAAAACAACGCATTGCTGACTAAATCCCACCTGCTAAGGAGACTGGCCATGCCGAAAATTCCTGAATTTGTAACTCCTAATTCCCAAAGGGCGGTAGATCGAGTAACTGATTTTTAGAAGGTGGAAGTTGGGCGGAATTTTTGCCTGGGGCGGAAGTTTGGCGGATTTCCAGAGCAGTTTCGCCAGGATTTGCAGTGCGAGTAGGTACTATTTCTAAAGAATATACTGTCTCCGTTTTTGCAGGGGCAGGATTTTGGGCTTTCGTGAGCAAGTCAACAGCATCTCCGAGGGCGCTAGTTAAATTTTTGCTAGTTTCGGCGTGACGGGCTTCTTCTTGTTTGAGGGCTTGAGTGAGTTGTTTAACTTGTTCGATCGCCCGATCGCGCTCTTGAAGAACTTCTGCTAACTTAGCTTTAAGTTCGCCTACTGTTTGCAGTTGTTCGACTTCCTGCTGGCGAGCAACTCCAGCATCGTCGCCTTCGGGTGCAATGGGGGAAAAATTTTGTAATTGCTCTATTTGTGCTTCCAGAGAAGCGATGCTTTGCTGAGTTAATTTAGCATCATTCCGCCGCTGCTCAGCTTCAGTATTGTAGAGTTGGCGCCACTGAGCAGCACTTTCACCTGCCTCATCGCGATCGCGCGAAACTTCTGTTAACTGCTGTTGCAGCCGCTTGATTTCATCTAACCACTGTCTGACATCCTGAGCCATAATATTGATTTTAGAGTTTAGATTTTAGATTTTAGATTTTAGATTTTAGATTGGGAATTGGGAATTGGCAATTGCGAGTTGATAATGGCTTAACTAATTAACGACTTGTGTACCTCATCTTTCGCCCCCTTGCCTGTGCGCTATGAACATTTTTTACTGGTTGCGCTACCTGATTTTAGCTTTGTTTAAGGCATTTTTGAGGCTGCTTCGAGCTCTCAAACGGAAATTTGGGGGTTTTTGGCTGTTTTGTAGGTGTTTGACTTGGGGCACACTCAAGGAAGTCGCCGCGAAGGCAGGAGAACAGCGCTTACCGGGGCTATCTGCGGAAATGGCCTACAATTCTATGCTGGCGCTGTTTCCGGGGCTGTTGGCTATCTTATCTGCGATCGCCCTCTTTGAACCTTTGCAGTCAACACTGTATCAAATCGCCCGTCTTTTGGGCGAAATTATACCCGATGACGTGCGGAAGTTGATTGGCGGCTTAATCAAAGAAATTCTGTTAACTCGCAGTAAAGGGCTGTTTTCGGTGAGCTTTCTTGGGGCGATTTGGGCATTTTCTGGAGTAATGAGCGCGGCGATGGCTGCACTCGATCGCATTCATGACATCCCCAGCGATCGAACTCGACCATTTTGGAAAGCAAAACTTATTTCTCTGGCGCTGAGTATCGGCACAATTATACTATTGATTCTGGCATCGGGAGTAGTCTTTGTCAGCGACTTAATTGTACAAGCTATTGCCCGCCAAAGTTGCCTGCTGGAGTCCGTCGCCAATTGCGATTTAAAAGATGTCCAAAATTGCTTGCTCCTCACCGACAATTGCCCTTTGGAGTCGCAACTGTTAGGTGTTTGGCGGCTGTGGCGGTGGCCGATTTCTTTGGGAATTGTATCACTCGCTTTTGCCTTTATTTACCGCTACGGGCCTAGCCGCCGTCAACCAGATATTCCTATTTTGTCGGGAGCTGTTTTTGCTGCTATTTTGTGGGCGCTATTTTCAGCTTTATTTCGGTTTTATGTTTTGCACTTGGGCAATTACAGTTGGACTTACGGCACGATCGGAACTTTTATTGTGTTGCTGCTGTGGCTCGATCTGTCTTCTTTGGTGATGCTGATCGGCGCTCAGTTCAATGTGACAGTGGGAAAGGCAATGAAACAATCAAAATTAAAATAATTTGTTAAGTTTTAATTGTTAATTCTTATTTGGTATTTGCCGGATGCTGGTTTACCGACGAAGTAAAGTGCTGAGAATACCCGCCACAAAAGACAGTAAAATCAGTATCCAAATGACACCACCGGGAATGAATGTCAATATCCCAACACCTCTGAGAATCCAAACTAGGAGGGTGAGGGTCAGGATAGTCAAAAAGATGCGGGTAGATAGTCGCATTTGAAATCTAGGAGAATTAGTCATGTTGAATGTTAAAGTTTTGTCTGGATCAATGATAGCTGCTTTGCTGGCGATCGGCAGTTACCTCACCTTAATTTCGGTTCCGGGTTCCGCTGTTGCGCCTGGGGGTGCAAATAAGTTGGGGGAAACGGCAAATGCTGCTCAAAAAACACCTGCTGCAAGTTTAACAATTTCCGATCGCACAATTGGAGCGGCGAAGGTGGGGATGACTTTCGGACAATTGAAAAAGGCTCTGGGTTCCACGGCGCAGTTTAAGGTAGAGTCTCCTTTTATGGTAGACTTTGATTCTGTGGCAGTTAGTCGATCGGGAAAAGTGCAATATCGGATTATCTACGCTGCGGGGACAAAGCTGAAAGATACCGATGTCATTGAACTTTTAATGACTGAGAATTCTAATTATAAAACAGTTCAGGGCGTGGGGCCGGGAATGACTTTGAAACAAGCTGAGGCCATTTACGGCAAGGCTACTTTATCTTATAACGTGGATAATGAAATGAGAGAAGGGGTTGTATTTGCCAAGCAACCCACTAGAAACATTATGTTTGTTCCCAAGGCTGATGGGAAACAATTTGGGGGGGTTTACGGGGCTGGTAAAGGGGGATTTTATCAGACTAATAAGTATCACCCGAATGCTGTAATTAAGTCTGTGATGGTGCGGAAGTAGCCTTCACATCATTCCCAGAAACCGGGTTTCTTCCGAGATATCTCGCCACCCTACCTAAATCATCCGAGAAACCCGGTTTCTTAGCCTAAAATTAAGGATTACCTGTAGTTACTTCCAAATACTCTTGATTGTCAAGATAAATTTTAATATTCTGCAGTATTTGACGTAGATATTCTATGACTTCCTCCTTAATCTCTAAAAGATCCTCAATAGTCTTACCTTGCCCCACTTCCTTAAAAGACTTATCTCCGTGGGCTAAGTCGTTCCTTTTGTCTTTAATATCTACAAGGTTTTCCCCGTTCTTTGTCTTAGCAAAGTCTGTTTGATATGAAAAACCGTATTTTTCGGCTATTTCTTTAATTAACCTAGCATCCACATTCCCTGAAAATAGTTTTTTGCCGTCAAATGTAGCTATGATGATGTCTGTAGATATTTGATTAATTTCTAAATGAATTTTCTCAGGAGAACGGTTTTTAAGATTTTGAAGAACAATCATTTTGATTTTTGGTTTGAGTTGATCGAAGGAGATTGCTTGATTTTTTAACTCATCAAATATGGCTACAATGGCATTTCGCATAGTGGATTCAACTAAGTTATACAATAACAACAAGCCATTGGCTTTTAGAGTTTTTGCCAACTCAGGATTAAGACTTTGTATTTGATATTGTCCAGCACTATCGGCGACAGCTAACTTAGTGGTTTGTTTGATTAAGTTCTCTAAAAATATGAAGTAATCATCTACCTCTTGGGCGCGTGTATTGAAATCTAAGAGTACAGTATTCATTTTTGGCCTAGCAGTCGATCGCGGACATATTCAATGCGTGAAGCTACTTTCTTTTTAGAACTGCTAGCATCAGATTTTGTGTAATTCTTAAAATCTTGTGAATTGAGCAATTCTGTTGACTTTGGCTCAAGATTGCTGGTTTCTCTCAAAGCAAAAGCAACACCGACAGCCAAAGACTCGAATTTAATCCGAGTTGTTGTTCTTGCGCCATTTTTACCTTGGCGAAATCCTTGAGGAAAATATTTTTCTACAAAATTTAGCATTGACTCGAATTCTGCCCGCATTTTTTCGCGATCGAATTTCGGATCTGCATTTACTTGCTTCAGATACTCATCAAGGAATATGTTTATCTTACTATTAAACTTCTCATAGTTATTTAAAAATGCAAAAAAACGCAACACAAATTCTTGCGGTTCGCGTCTGCGAATAGCAGACTCAGAAAAAGCGCATAATTTGCGGAACTTGTCATGTTTCGATAGTTCCTCAATCAGTTCGAGAAACTGGCCGGGCTGTATGCCTCTGCGCTTTTCCATCTCGTTTAGCTCGACGCTACCTGTATTAATGCGTTCAAATAAATCTCTTCGCACTTCCTCATTTGCACTTTCAGTTAGTTGAATCATCCGAAGTGTAGTGCGGTTGAAGCGCCTCTGACGGGCTAGGGACAAATCAGCAAACTTAAATCCATTTAAACTCTGTATTTTCTTTAAATCTGTCAATGTTAATTCGTTATTGATAAATCTAGTTAGAGTCCGAATGCGTTGTGTACCATCTATTATTTCTAAACGGGCTTCATCGTTTTCGTCCTCATGGATGTCAGCAACAAAAATATAAGGTATTGGCAGACCCAAAATTATAGACTCAATAAACTTTGACTGCCTTGCGTCATCCCAAGCCATTTCACGTTGGTAGTCGGGGATGAACAACTCATTGGTATCATCATCCTTTCCTTCCATATATTTTTGAACGAGTATTTCGACTGGATACTCTTTGGTATCGTAATTAACTAGCTGCTGCTTGTCGCGGATTTCGGCTTCCGCAGCATCAACCTTTTTGTGTTGCTCGGTAATTTCTAGTTTCGATCGCATATTCTTAAATAATAATCGGATATTGTCGAGTGAATAGACTTATCGGTACTATGATTTTACCATGAAAATTTGGGACTTACTTCGTAAAAGCGATCGCACTTATCAAAAAAAGTACGATCGCACATCTTTAGTTAACCGAAGTTGCCGCGAAAATTACCCTTTATAACGCGCTGGTGACGGAATTGGAAGGGCGGCAGGTCGCGGATAAACGGTGACTTTCCCCACTGGAATCGAACACAACCTCAAACTTAACGTGGGGTATAGTTTGTCGCAAAAACTGAAAATGCCCGTCTGCATCTGAACGACTGCGGAAGCGGGCAACAATAATCCATTGCTGAGTCGGTAACAGACGGGCGATCGCCCAACAACACAAGCGGTCTTTATAAGTCATAATTGAATACACTCCATTGATATTTTTGGAGCCAGAGCCAGCCCGGAACCTTGGACAGTAAGGGGCTGGCTTCTGACGTTTTAAGGCCTGAGCCTTATATACACTAATAGCATAATTTGATGCCATTGACATCAAATGACACAAAAATATATCAAATGGTGTTGGAGTGTAAAATTGAAGACAATTGAAGTAAAACCATGCCAGCCCATGCCTTCACGAATGCGAGTCACAGTTACCCTGCCAGAAGACGTTCATCAAGCCTTGTCCGAATGGGCTGAAGAAGAAGATAGAACCCTTGCAAACCTGCTATCCCATGTGGCAGCTAAAGCAGTCAGAGAGCGCCAAGAGCAGAAAAAGGAAGAATCAGAAAGCGATCGCCCTTAAGCGATGACCACGGCGTAAGATGGAGTTTGTTGAAATGTTTTGCAGTACAACGAATGGCTTCACGGGGACGAGTTACCGCATATTTGCCAGAAGAGATTCAAAAAGCTCTCGAAGAATGGGCAGAAGAAGACAGCAGATCCGTTAGCAGTTTGGCAACGTACCTGCTGACGAAATCTGTTCGAGAACGCCAAGAACAGAAAAAAGATAAATCAGAAAGCGATCGCCCTTAAGAACGATCGCCCGCAATCCCATCCGCGTCCATCCGCGTCCATCCGCCTACATCTGCGGTAAAAAAAAAGAACCACCGCCTCAAAAAAATAAGGTGGGCCGCAGCCCACCCTACTCAAATTATTTCGCAGTCACCAATTGTGCCGGCAGCCGCTTAAACGCCAACCTTTCATTCTCGATATCCACAAAAATGGTATCGCCGTCAGCAAAATCTCCCCGCAAAATACCCTTCGCCATTTGCGTTTCCAACTCGCGTTGAATTCCCCGCTTCAGAGGGCGCGCACCGTAAACCGGATCGTAACCAATTTCTGCTAAGAAATCGATCGCAGATTCCGACAATTTCAGAGACATTTTGCGATCGGCTAACCGTTTTTCCAAGCGCTTAACTTGCAACAGCACAATCTGCCGCAGTTCGGCCTTACTCAAACCGTGGAAGATAATCATCTCATCAATCCGGTTCAAGAATTCTGGGCGGAAAGTTCCCCGCATCGCTTCCATCACCCGACTCCGCATTTGTTCGTTATCTCCCGCCACATCTAAGATGTATTGAGAGCCGACATTCGATGTCATAATAATCACAGAATTCTTAAAGTCTACTGTGTGACCTTGAGCATCGGTAACGCGGCCGTCATCCAGAATTTGCAGCATGATGTTGAATACATCCGGGTGCGCTTTCTCGATTTCATCGAATAGAATCACGGAGTAAGGGCGGCGGCGCACAGCCTCAGTTAATTGTCCACCTTCATCGTAGCCAACGTATCCCGGAGGCGCACCAATTAACCGCGAAACCGCGTGTTTCTCCATGTATTCCGACATATCAATTCGCACGATCGCTTCTTCCGTGTCGAACAGATAAGCCGCTAATGCTTTGGCTAACTCGGTTTTGCCAACACCCGTGGGGCCGAGGAAGATAAAACTCGCAACCGGACGATTTGGATCTGCTAAACCTGCGCGCGATCGTTGAATTGCATCTGCAACCGCCGTCACTGCTTCATCCTGTCCAATTACCCGCTTGTGCAGTTCATCTTCCAAGTGCAGAAGTTTCTGCATTTCCGATTCAACCAACTTGCTAATCGGAATTCCCGTCCACTTGGAAATAATCTCCGCAATGTCACCTTCCGTGACTTCTTCCCGCAGCAAAGTTTTACCTGTGGTTTGAGTTGCTGAAAGTTGAGATTCAGCTTCTTGCAGTTGTTTTTGTAATTCCGTTAACTTGCTATATTTCAACTCAGCAGCACGGTTCAGGTCATATTTTAATTCAGCTTGCTGAATTTCAATATTCACCTTATCAATCTGTTCTTTAATCTTTTGAATGCTGCCGATGACACCTTTTTCCGATTGCCACTGGGCATTCAAAGCGCTTTGCTGTTCCTTGAGGTTGGCTAAGTCTTTTTCCAGTCTTTCCAAGCGTTCGATCGAAGCCGCATTGCTTTCTTTTTGCAGCGACAGTCTTTCCATTTCTAGCTGCAAAATCCGGCGATCGATTTCATCTAGTTCTTCCGGCTTGGAGGTAATCTCCATTTTGAGTTTAGCTGCTGCTTCGTCCACTAAATCAATGGCTTTGTCTGGCAGGAAGCGATCGCTAATATATCGAGTAGACAAAGTAGCGGCCGCCACTAGGGCGCTGTCGGAAATTTTAACGCCGTGGTGAACTTCGTAGCGTTCTTTCAAGCCCCGCAAAATCGAGACAGTATCTTCAACTGTTGGTTGGTCAACATAAACTTGTTGAAAACGACGTTCTAGTGCCGCATCTTTTTCGAGATACTTGCGGTATTCGTCGAGAGTGGTAGCGCCGATACAGCGCAATTCTCCCCTCGCTAACATGGGTTTAAGTAAGTTGCCGGCATCCATCGATCCTTGAGTTGCACCGGCCCCGACAACGGTGTGAATTTCATCGATAAATAAGATGACTTTGCCGTTGCTGTCCATCACTTCTTTGAGCACCGCTTTCAAGCGTTCTTCAAATTCTCCCCGGAATTTTGCACCAGCAATTAACGCGCCCATATCTAGGCTAATTAATTGTCTGTCTTTGAGAGATTGCGGCACATCTCCGGTGATAATTCGCTGGGCTAGTCCTTCGGCGATCGCAGTTTTGCCGACTCCCGGTTCCCCAATCAATACCGGGTTATTCTTGGTACGACGGCTCAAAATTTGAATCGTGCGACGGATTTCGTCATCCCGTCCGATTACCGGATCGAGTTTGCCTTGACGCGCAGCTTCAGTCAAATCTCGGCCGTATTTTTCCAGCGCTTCGTATTTGCCTTCTGGATTTTGATCGGTCACTTTGTTCTTCCCTCGGACTTGGGTAATGATATCTTTGAGCTTGGCTTCATCTAGTTTAAATTCTTGTAGTAAATTTTTGCCAAAGCGATCGTCCTTAACGTAACCTAGTATCAAATGCTCGATCGAAATAAATTCATCGCCGTAGTCTTTGCGATAAGTTTCGGCGCGATCGAGCAAAGTGTCGAGAGAACGACCTAGATAAACGTTGCCGCCGCTTCCAGTGATTTTGGGCTGACGACTGATAAACTCATCAGTGCGATCGCGCAATTTTGCTACAGAAACTCCCGCTTTGTTAAACAAGCTGCTAGCAAGTCCCGATTCTTGTTCCAGCAAAGCTTTCATCAAGTGTTCGCTTTCTAGCTGCTGCTGCTGGGCTGCTTTGACGATTTCGGGGGTGCGGGCGAGGGCTTCCCAGGCTTTTTCGGTAAATTGGTTTGGATTATTCGGTTGCATAAATTTTAATTCCCTGCATTAAAAATGATGATTGCTGTAGAGGCAATTGCTTAATTCCCCGTACAATTGTCATTGTAGGCAGTTGCGGAGGGGGGGGCGGATCGGTGTTCCCCTATCTTGAGATAGGTATTTCCGTCCTGTGTAGCAGTCTCTCGCAAGGAAAAGCAAACTGTCGCCCCTAAAAGTTGGACTCTTGGATAAGAGCAACTCTCACATTAAAAATGCTTTCTAGTGCCACTTGAAAAAACGGCACCTTCTTAAACAGTCTCCTGCTGCGGAAAATGGAGAAACACTCATGTAAATAGGAGAGAGGACTTGAGAAGCGCCACAGTCCTATAGCTAAACCCAAAGCGTTATTGTTTTACTCATCAATAACAGCCGCTATAACTCTCACACATGGAAAATATAGCTATGAAAATTTTACCTTTAATTTCGTTAGGTATTATAGCAAGTGCCGCGATCGCACTAGCCCCTGAAGCTTTGGCAAGTACCTGGCGTGCCGCACACCGGATGTCGGGTTTTTCCGCCGACAGCAATTACTACTTGTATCTAGAAAGTTCCAGAGATACAGGAGCGGGAATTCCCAAAGCAAAATTGCAAATTGTCCAAGTTGCTGCAAATTCCTGCATCAAAAATGGGTGTATCCAAACTAAATATGGCGAGCCAGACTCCAATAAAAGCACTAAAATTGCCGAAGATGACTTGCTGAAAAAAAGTTGGAATAGCAGGCAAAGTTTGAAGTTAACTCCTCCTCAAGCTGGAACTAAACTGAACATTATTTCTCGTACTCCCGGAGCCAATGGAAGCGAGACAGTTGCCGTCCAAGTCAATAGAGCAAAGCCTTTACAGATTCGCCTGGAACAGCGGCAAAAAAATGCTTCTGCTGGCAAAGAAAGCGCGGCCATGCGTCTTGTAATTAATCATAACGGTCGGCAGCGTGTCCTCGGAACGCTGAACAATTTTCAAGATTGGGTGTTCTCTTATTCAATCCGAGAAGTTCGTTTGTCTCCGAACGGGCGCAATGTAGTTGTGCTGGTGGACAAGACAGAACGCACTTTTGAAGGAGTCTTGAAAACTACTGTTGTACAAGGCTTTGTTCTTTAGACTTGCTATATTCCCAGGTTTTGACCTGGGAATTATAAAAACTTACGCAGAACCCCGATATGTAAGGTGCACACCGCGCAGCTACAGATAGAGTCTGTGCGTCAGTCCGGGTCGGGTTGTTAATTATTCTTTATTGTGATAATTGATATCAAATCCGGGTTTCCTCGTCGGGCGTAAAGTCGAATCAAGCTGCGAACAAATAATTCGCGCAATTTTCATTTTTTTGACTCACAGTCAACAGTCAACAATATTTCAAAAACTGTTCGATTACACGCTCCAACGACGGTAAAAGGGGCGGCGGAGGCTCGCACAAGACAGATTGACGGGGTTGTTGCGGATCACAGAGACTGTTTCTCGATCGGCACAAACCATTTTTGGGCTTCTCATAAAAATTGATTTTTGCTCAATTCGCTGTTCCTTTCTTGTAAAGAAAGTGGTAAAAGTAGGTTACAAAACTGCAAGAACTGTGCCTATTAATGCCAAGGATTGTTCGCCAATTTTAATTAGGTTCACTGAGTAAAAGTGATTTCACAAATGACCACTTTACTATCTCTAGACCGAGATGAAATCTTCAGAACCGATGAGATTGGGAGCAACACCTATCAAAGAAGCTAAAACTTCACCGCTGCTGGCTACTGTAATTAAGGTGCCGTCAGTTCCCGGCGAAATTGATAGCTGTCCGAAGGTCAAGCCATTGATTAATTGCACGGTATCTTGAGAATTGGCGAAATCAACGATCGTATCCACTCCCAACCCGGCACCTAAAACAAAGACATCGTTGCCCCCGCCGCCGACTAGAATATCGTTTCCCAAACCGCCATTGAGAGTGTCAAAACCTTTGCCACCATTCAGGATATCGCTGCCGTCGCCCCCGACAAGGATATCGTTGCCCCGCAAACCGGTGAGTACGTCATTCCCTTCCAAACCGTTGATGATGTCGTTGCCGCTGGTGCCAAACAGGATGTCGTTGCCGGGAGTGCCGTTGATGTTGCTATCAAGAGGGTTATTGCCTGGAGTGTTGGCGGTGTCAGAAACAAAGACATCGCGGGTATTGTTAGTATCTCCCGGCACGAGGTTGGAAGCCTCTGAATCAAACGCTACTCTCCGCCCATCTGCAGAGATGGAGGGGCTGAGGGAGGAATTGTTCGCCTGATTGCCTGCTGAGTCAACAGAGACACGGGTGGTGGTATTTGTCAACAAGTCCCGCACGAAGATGTCGAACCGATTGTTAGTATCCCCCGGCACGAGGTTGGAGGCATCTGAATGAAATGCCACAAACCGCCCGTCGGCTGAGATGGAGGGGCTGAGGGAGTAATTGTTCGCCTGATTGCCTGCTGAGTCAACAGAGACACGGGTGGTGGTATTGGCTAGCGTGTCGCGCACAAATATGTCCATGTTATTACCAGTGTCCCCCGGCACAAGGTCTGCGGCCGAAGAGTAAAATGCCACCAACCGCCCGTCGGCTGAGAGGGATGGCTCAAAGGAGCCGCTGGGCTCGAAGGAGTTGTACCCTCTCTTCGTTTGATTGCCTGCTGAGTCAACTGAGACGCGAGTGGTGGTATTCGTCAACAAGTCCCGCACGAAGATGTCCTCGCTATTGTTAGTGTCCCCCGGTACGAGGTTTGTGGCCTCAGATGCAAATGCCACAAACCGCCCATTGGCTGAAATGGAGGGATCGCGGGAATACTTGTTCCCCTGATTACCTGCTGAGTCTACAGAGACGCGAGTGGTGGTATTCGTCAACAAGTCCCGCACGAAGATGTCGCCACTATCGTTAGTCTCCCCAAGTAAGCTGTTGTGCATTTAAAACGCATAGTGGTATAATATAACATAATGATATTCAGACAAAGTGAATGCCTGCTAA